>JAZRKY010000057.1:0-2780 GCA_045646585.1 Faecousia sp.
TGCCGGCAATATGGCTCATTTCCTCTGCCGTCAAATCACCGATAACACCCAAAGATACCTCCAGCCCCCGGTCATACCGACTTTTCAGCTGGTCGTAGACACTTCCCAACAGGGTAACGGAAAAATCCTGCCCGGAAAGCTGTGGAGCAGACGCCAAAAGAGTTGGCTGCCGCAGGGCTTTGCCGATAATGGCTTCCTCTGCCATAGCAGATTTCATATTCTGATACCGTACAGACCGCAATTTCGGCTGCAGCGCCTGGGCAGGCGCAAGGTCAATCTTTTCCTGCTGCTTCTTTTCCCGGGCAATGCGGCGTTTGAAGGCTTTATTTACCTCCAATTTCATCGCTTCGGGGGTGATACCTGCCTTTTCCGCCACGCGCGTTCCGTAGACCTCCCGTTTTACGGAGCTGTCCAAGGTGCAGATAAGCTCTGCCGCTTCCTGGACATAGCGAATCTTCTGGTCGTCATCCTTCAGGTCATACTTGGAGGCAATCGCCCCAAGCTGATAATCCACCCGATTGGAGGATTCTTCCAGAAGCAGCCGGAAGGCATCGGGACCAAACTTGTGCAAAAACTCATCTGGGTCTTTGGCATCCCGCATTTTCAGCACTTTTACCCGAATCCCTGCCTTTTCCAGCATAGGAATGGCTCGCTTTGCCGCCCGCTGACCGGCCTCGTCGCCGTCGTAGGTCAGCACCACCTGCTCGGTATAGCGGCTCAGCAGCGCGGCATGTTCCTCTGTAAGAGAAGTACCCAAAGAGGCAACCGCGCAGTCAAACCCGTACTGATGGAGGGTAATCACATCAATATTGCCCTCAACCAAAATCATAAAGCCCTGCTTGCTCTTTTTGGCAAGATTCAGACCAAACAAATTCTTCCGCTTATTGAAAATAATGGTCTCAGAGGTATTTAAGTACTTAGGGGTACTATTATCCAGCACACGGCCGCCAAAGCCGATTACATTTCCCCGCACATCAATAATGGGGAACATCACCCGGTTGCGGAAACGGTCATAGATTCTGCCGTTTTTCTCCCCTACCAGGTCTGCATCCCGCAATTCCTGATCGGTATATCCCTTTTTGCGCATAGCATCCACAAGGGCATTCCAGGAATCGGGAGCATAGCCCACACCAAATTGGGTCAGAATGCTTTTGCTAAGACCCCGCTTTTGCACATAGGCAAGGCCCTGCGCGCCCACAGGGGCATAAAGCTGACTATGAAAAAAACGGGCGGCTTCTTTATTCAGCGCCCAAAGACGCTCCTGCTGGCGGTAGCGGCTTTGGTACTGCTCGTCCTCCGGCACATCCATACCGGCTCGCTTGGCAAGTGAACGGACAGCATCGGGGTAAGTAAGCCCCTCCACCTCCATCATAAAGTTGATAGCGCCGCCGCCCTTATGGCAGCCAAAGCAGTAGTAAATGCCCTTATCCGGCGCCACAGAGAAAGAGGCCGTTTTTTCTCCGTGGAAGGGGCAAAGACCAAACATATTCGCGCCGGAGCGCTTGAGCGTTACATACTGACCCACCACATCCTCAATAGGATTGCGGGCAATCAGCTCATCAATAAACGCCGCAGGAAATGCCACGAAAAACCGCCTCCTTTCTAAAAAATCCAGTTTCTTATTTTACGATCTTCTATTATAGCACAATTTTATAGGATATGCCACCCCATTGGCATAAAAAGTTGGGTTTATTTCCACAGCATCCTTATACCGGGAATGCTCTGTACTCCTGCCCGATTTCCATCGTCTCCACCGTACCGGCGGTCATATCCCGCAGACGGTCAGTAAAGGGCTTTGCTTGCGCCTCGGCAAACAGCGCCTCGATTTCCACATCTGCGCCAAACTGGGTATCCCGGATAATGCCGCCAAAGGCTTCAATCTCCAATTTTACCCGTTCGTAGTAAGTATAGGGTATGGGGATATACAGCGCTGTCCATACCCGCTTCATCGCCTTGCCTGCCGCATCTACGGCTATTTTTGCGCCTTTCGTGTATGCCCGCACAAGACCGCCTGCGCCCAATAGCGTTCCGCCAAAATACCGGGTAACTACGCAAACCACATTGTAAAGCCCCTCTTTTTGCAGCACCTGCACCATAGGCATACCGGCTGTGCCGCCCGGCTCTCCGTCATCGGAAAACCGCACCGCGCCGTCCCGTATGACATAAGCCCAGCAGTTGTGGGTGGCATCGTAGTGCTGCTTTTTCATTTCCTGAATTTTCTGCAGCGCCTCTTCCTCTGTTTCCACCAGCCACACTCTGCCGATAAACCGGGATTTCTTTTCTGTAAATTCCGCCTCGCCAAAGCCGCAAGGCACCAGATATTCGTCCATATCAGTGCTCCTTTGTAATATAGGGCTTCAGCTTTCCGTAAAGCACCGGGTCAACCACAGCCTCAACCTCCATACCGTCTTGGGTATATTCTACCTGCTTAACCTGGGCAGAAGAATGGAGAGTATCTACCATCGCGCCCATAGAATAGGGCAGCAAAACGGTAATGTGATGGCGGCTATGCCCCAAGGCATCCTCAATGGCGCGGCATAAGGCATCCATACCGTAGCCATGCTTTGCGGAAATTTTCACCACATCCCGCCCAACAGGAATATCCTCGGGAGCAACCAAATCCGCCTTATTGTAGCAGGAAAGCACCGGCGTACCGGGCTTAGAAAGCTTTGCAATCAGCTTTTCCACCACTTCAATATGCTCCTGCCTGTCCGGGTCAGAAGCGTCAATCACGTGCAGCAGTAAATCCGCATATTCCAGCTCCTCCAGGGTTGCCCGGA
>JAZRKY010000058.1:0-8698 GCA_045646585.1 Faecousia sp.
GCGCCGCCGGCGATGGTGTTGAGCACCGGGGTCTCCACCTCAATATAGCCCATATTATCCAAATAATCCCGCAAATGCTTAATGAACTGGCTGCGGATAATGAAATTCCGCTTAACCTCGGGATTAACCATCAAATCCACATAGCGCTGACGGAAGCGGATTTCCTTATCTGTCAGACCGTGAAACTTTTCGGGCAGGGGCAGCAGGGACTTACTCAGCAGAACAACATTTTTCGCCCGGATAGAAATTTCCTCGGTCTTGGTCTTAAAGACCTCGCCCTCCACGCCTACAATGTCGCCGATGTCATATTTCTTAAAGCGGGCATATTCTTCTTCACCCAGCTCGTCGATCTTAACAAACAGCTGGATACGGCCGCTAAAGTCCTGCAAATCGCAGAACATTACCTTGCCCTGACCGCGCTTGCTCATAAGACGACCGGCAACCTTTACGGTTTTGCCCTCAAAGCCTTCGTAATCGGCCTTAATGGCAGCGGAATCGGCATTAAAATCATACTTTGTCTGCAGGAAGGGGTCGCGACCCTCTGCCCGCAGCGCCGCCAGCTTATCGTGGCGAACCTGCACCTGGTCGCTCAGAGGCAGCTCTGCCTGAGGTACAAACTTTGCCATAGCTTAGCCCTCGCGAGATACGGAGATGACACGCATCTCATAAGCGCCCAAAGGTGCGTTTACGATAAACTTATCGCCTTCGCTCTTGCCAACAACGGCGCGACCAAAGGGAGAATCGTCAGAGAGCTTGCCGTTCATCGGGTCAGCTTCCTGAGAGCCGGTGATGCGGTAGGTCTTTTGCACACCCTTTTCGTCCTCAACCACCACCGTACAGCCCAAGCCAACGCGGCCGTTCAGCTCGTTCTCGTCCTCGATGATGACGGCGTGAGACAGAACATCCTCAATTTCCGCAATACGGCCGTAGAGCTTTGCCTGCTCGTTTTTGGCGGCATCGTACTCAGAGTTTTCGGACAAGTCGCCATAGGAACGGGCTTCTGCAATCATTGCAGCAATCTCCCGCTCACGGGTAGTCTTCAAATAACTCAGTTCCTTTTCCAAATCTGCAAGACGCAGCGCGGTAATCTTATATTCCTTAGCCATAGTGAAACCTCTTTCCGTTTCAAAAATTTTCGCAAGTTATTATACTGGAATTTTCCCCTACAGTCAATAAAAAACTGTATTTTCCGGGATATTTAGCCTATTTTTCTTTATTTTGTACCCTCTGTCAGCACTTTTACTGCCGCCTGAATCTGGGGGTCCTCCTCGTAAGGCACCAAATCGGCATAAATCTTCGCCGCCAGCTCCTCGCTGACCTCTACCAGCACCTTGGGTGTAAGTCCACCCTGGTCGGCAAGGCTCACCCCATTGGGGGTATAGTATTTACCAACCGACAAGCCCACGCCGGAGCCATCCGGCAGCTCAAAGGTGTACTGGAAATTGCCCTTGCCGGTGGTGGGCTCTCCTACAACGGTAGCCCAGTCATATTCCTCCAGCGCCGCTGCAAAAAACTCTGCGGCGGAGTAGCTGTAGCCGTTAACCAGCACAGCCATCGGCATCTCCAGGCACTTAGCATCAGAAGTATCCGTATCCTTTTTGCCGCTGTAATCCACACTGTGGAACAAATCGCCCTTGGGCAGCAAATAATCCAAAAGCGCCACCAACTCGTGCTTATAACCGCCGGGGTTATTCCGCACATCAAAAATAAGAGCGGTTGCGCCCTGCTTAATAAGTGCGTCGATAGCTGCCTTGCTCTCCTGGTAGCAGCGGTCATTAAAGTTATTGATAGTTACAAGACCGATATTGCCGGGCAGCATCTCCCCTTTTGCAACCTGGGTCTGAACAACCTGGCGGGTAAGTGTGAATTGTATCTCCTGGCCATCCCGGATAACGGTAACCGTAACCTCGGTACCTGCCTTACCCTTAATAATCTTGCTGGCTTCGTTAATATCTGCGTCAATAAAGCTTGTGCCCTCTGCGCCAATCAGCACATCACCCGGCTCAATACCGCCGGCCTGAGCGCTGCCACCCGGCTCAACCTGGGTAATATCAAAGCCCTGTCCGTCCTCCCGGACCTGCACTGTAACGCCGATGCCAACATAGCTATTGGCGCTCTGCTCTTTGACAGATGCAAATTCTTCCGCCGAAACATAATAGCTCCAGCGATCGCCCAAGGCATCCACCATCGCCCCGGCAGCCGCATCCTCCAGCTTTTCCATATCCACATCGTCAATGTCAATATAGTAAGCCTCCAAGAGCGCTTTCAGATAATCCAGCTTTCCTGTTCCCTCGGGAAGAGAGAGCCCAGGGCTGTTGTAGGTGCCGGACACCATTGCCAGGGTAATTACCACCGCAACAGCTGCAACCAAAATATACGAAAGGGCTGTACTCAGCTCCTTAATAATCTTTTCCTTTTTTGTCATCGCTTAAATACCTCATTTATTCTGGCTGGGAAATTCTAAATAAAGGGTGGGGTCAACAGGCTCCCACTTTTTATTCTCGTCATCGTATTTGCAAATTGTAAAGTGCAGATGAGGTCCTGTAACTCTGCCGGTATCTCCTACATAACCAATACGTTCCCCTTGTGCAACATATTGTCCTTCTTCTACCGCAAATTCCTTCATATGCAGATATTGGGATCTATAGCCATTTCCGTGGTCAATGGTTATAAACTTACCACTAATTTCATTCTCGCCCACAAATATCACCTTGCCCGCCCGGCTGGCAACAATCTCCGTTCCCATATCGGCGGATAAATCGATACCTGTATGCAGTTTCCATTCATTGGTAACAGGATGATCCCGGTAGCCGAAAGGGGAGCTGATTCTTATGTATTTACAGGGCAAAATCCACGCCGGCTGTGCAGGTTCTTCTATGGGTTTATAGCCAAAAACCTTCAAAAGCTCCACAAAAGTATCGTTTTGCATCATTTCGCTTTCCATAGGATCGCAACCAGCGAAACTGACCATACTCAAAAGAATTATGAAAATAAGAATATACGCCCTGCCTCTGTAAAATATGCCCTTATTTCCCATATTCATTCTTATCCCCTTACTGTATTTCCCACAGCCCTAAAAGGAGCTGTGGGAGTTTCATTATCTGAACTTAATAAACTCTGCGGGATTGTAGTGCTTATAGCCCCATACCCAGTTGCCCGGTGTTTTCTCGTACTTCTCATAATGCCGGATGGTAAAGTGCAGGTGGGGACCTGTACCAACACCGGTATTGCCCATATAGCCGATAATTTCGCCCTGCTTCACTCTTTGACCTGCTTTGACTATGTAGCTGTCCAAGTGCATATACTGAGAGCGATAATCGCCGGAATGGTCAATATTTACTATGTTTCCGCCGGTCTTATCGTATCCAACGTAGGATACAATACCCGCGCGGGTAGCATAAATCGGAACAGGCTTGCCGGTGGATACCGCCCAGCTGGGGCGTGTCAGGTCGATGCCGTTATGTCCCTTCCACTCACCTGTTACCGGATGATAACGGTAACCGAAAGCGGAACTGACTCTGCCGTACTCGCAGGGTTCCGCCCACACAATACCGTTTTCATCGGTATGTAAAGGCGTTGTGTTCAGACCGCCTGCCGCTGCGGCCGCTTCTTCCGCTTCCCGCAGCTCTGCCTCGGTAAACTTTAGCGACAGGGCATCGATTCTTTCCAGCATCTCAGCCTTGGCTTCCTCAGCATCCTCCACAAGGTCTGTATATTCCTTATCCTTGGCAAGAAGCTCCGCTAAAATGGCATCTGCTTCTTCCCTCTTCTTAGCAAGCTGAACCTGCTTGCCTTCCATTTCGGTCTTATTTTTATCTAAAGCTCTTTTTTCTGCATCCAGCGCCAACTTGGCAGCCTCGACCTCTTGGGTGGCCTTATCTAAAGCTTCAATACGCTTGGTATCAGCTTCTGCAATCTCCTGAATCATATTGATGCGGTCTAAAAGGTCGGAAAAGCTGCTGGCCTCAAACAGCACAGCCCAGTAAGAGACCGTACCGCCCTCTTCCATAGCCCGAATCCGCTTTTTGTATTGCTGACGCATAAGCGCCAAATTCGCACGGGACTGCTCCAGCTCGATCTGCTTATTGGCAATCAGCAGAGTCTGGGCGGCAATTCGCTCATTGATATTGTCGATTTGGGTGTTAAGTACAGAAACCTGCTGATCAATAACATTTTTCTGCGCGATCATCTGTTCCATGCTTTCCCGGTTTTCCGACTGTAGCTTTTCCAGTTCCTTGAGCTTTTCCTCCAGGGCTTCCTGTTCTTTTTCTGCTTTTTCGATCTCCTGCTTGATTTCCGCACTGCTCTGCTGTTTCGCCGCATTGGCTGCAGGCAGATGCTCCGCCAAAACAGGAACGATAAGCACGGTAAGAAGAAGTGCAACTGCGATTTTGATAAATCTTTTTCTCATATTTTCCTCACACTTTCAGGAACTTGCGGATAGACGTCCAGCCACCTACGATACCAACGAACAGGCCTGCGCCGCCGAAAATCGCTGCAATCAGCACCAAAAGGTCGGTAAAGGGTACTAATGTAATCATTTTCAAGGTGTCCAGCTGACCCATTTTTTCCCGGATCACCTCGTACATCGCCCATTCTGCGCCAAGGGCAACCACAGCGCCGGAAAGGCCCAGGGTCATACCCTCAACCACGAAGGGGCAGCGGATAAAGCCGTTGGTCGCGCCTACCATCTTCATAATGGCAATCTCTTCCCGCCGTTCGTGGGTCGCCAGCTTAACGGTGTTGAAAATAATCACCAAGGTAACAAACAGCAGTACCGCCGCAATAAACAAGGAGGCAATAATCACAATATCCTCAATGGTGGAAAAGCCCTTTGCCAGCTCCAAAGCTGCGCTGACCTTGTCTACGCCACTGATACCTTCCAGCTGCTTTACCGTATCCTCAATCAGCCGGTTATCTTCCAAAATCACCACATAGCGGTGGCGCAGGTCGGAAGCCTCTACGCCTTCAAAGGCCTCTTCGCCGCCATTGTTGGCAATAAACTCCTCCAGCGCCTGTTCCCGGGAAACAAAGGTGCGGCTATGCACATTGGGAATTTCGCTGATCTGTGTGCCAACGCTCTTAGCATCCGCATCGGACAGAGAATCACTTATGTAGACAATGACCTCATTGGTCTTATTTAGGTCGTCCACCATAATGTTAATATTGTACGCAAGGCAGATAAACGCGCCGGTAATCACCAGGGAAAACACAGTTACCGCAAATGCGGAAGCAGACTGAAATCCGTGGGTAAACAGGCCGCGGATACCCTCTTTTAGCAAATATGGGATATTACTGAGTCTCATTCTTCCCCACCTACCATTCTGTCGCTGGCAACAAGGCCATTGTTAATCACAATCACACGGTTAGAAAACTGCTCCACCAATTCGTGCTGGTGGGTAACAACCACAACCGTAGTACCCAGCCGGTTAATCTCCTGCAAAAGCCGCATAATTTCCAAAGCGCGGGCAGGGTCTAAGTTGCCGGTAGGCTCATCGGCAATGATAGTAGAGGGGTTATTGACCAGCGCTCTTGCGATGGCAAGCCGCTGCTGTTCACCACCGGAAATTTCATTGGGATGGCGGTGCGCCTTGCCTTCCAGACCAACCAATTTAAGCACATAGGGTACGCGCTCTTTGATTTCTCTGCGCTTTGCGCCTACCACACGCATAGCAAAGGCTACATTTTCGTAGACGGTCATATTTTCAATCAGCCGGAAATCCTGGAAAATCACGCCAACCGTACGGCGAAGATACGGCAGCTGGTATCTGCGGATACGGTCCAATTCATAGCCGTTGACATGGACATAGCCGCTGGTGGGCTTAAACTCGCCGGAAATCAGCTTCATAATGGTAGACTTGCCGGAGCCGGATGGTCCCACCAAAAACACAAATTCTCCGTCATCAATCTGCAGAGAAACGCCCTTCAGCGCCCGGGTATTTCCGTTATAATCCTTTGTTACATTTGCAAATTCAATCATATCTCTATCTCCCGAAAACTTGATTGTTCTACAGGCTTTGCCATTTTACCATACGCAGAAATTGTACCATAATTTCCTGCCCTGTGTCAACAAAAAAGCCACCCTTTCGAGTGGCTTTTTCATATGTTTATCGTATATCCTGAGAAGATAAGTACTTGCGGACCATCAAGGCTACCTTAAATACGATGGCGTGGTCAAACTTCCGCAGATCCAATCCAATTTGCTTGTTAATCTTTTCCAGCCGGTAAACCAGGGTATTTCTGTGTACAAACAGCTTCCGGGAGGTCTCAGAAACATTCAGGTCATTTTCAAAGAATTCGTTGATGGTGAAAAGGGTTTCCTGATCCAGAGAATCAATAGAATTCTTCTTAAATACTTCAGAAAGGAAAATCTCACAAAGTGTGGTAGGCAGCTGGTAAATCAACCGACCGATCCCCAAGCTCTCATAGTTAATAATGCTCTTTTCGTTGTCGAACACCTTGCCCACATCAATGGCTGTTTGGGCCTCCTTATAGGCATCCGCCAGCTCCCGCAGGTGGCTGACTACAGTGCCAATGCCGATTACCGTTTCAACGCCCAGCTCTTTTTTCAGCAAATCCGCAATGCTTTGGGCGATTTTCTCCAGTTCTTCATTGGTAGGTTCTTCGTCCATCTGCTTAATGAGGGCGATATCCGTCTCGTTGATGCTCAAAACAAAGTCCTGATTCTTGTCGGGGAATAAGCCTGCCACCAAATCCACAGCAGTTACATCCATATGCCCAACCTGACGAATCAAAAATACAGCGCGGGGCATCTCAGAGGCAAACTGCAGCTCCTTCGCCCGCACATAAATATCGCCGGGCAAGATATTATCCATAATGATATTCTTTACAAAAGTACCGCGGTCGTGCTTTTCTTCATAAAAGGACTTGGCGTTATTCAGTGTAACATACAAAACACCGCAAAGAGAACGCGCCAACTCGTCCTCCCCCAGGCAGAAAACGGCATATTCAAACATACCCGCCGTATTGACCATACCCCGAAAGGTTTTTTGCCCCCAGGAAACGATTTGCTCCGGGGTACCTACAATGCGCACAGCAGCCTCTGTCCAACACTCTCCAACCATAGCTGCGTCGGTACAGGCGATTACCGAACCTTCGTGGTCAATTACGCCAAAGGCTCGCTTGGTGGTGTCCTTTAACTGGGAGATAATTCCTTGGAAAACACTGTTTGACATACGACTGCCTCCTTAAATAATGCACAATAACCGTTTCTGTCAAATTGTGATAACATTATATACCCGTTTTGCGCAAATTGCAAGGGTCTTTTGACATTTTAT
The DNA here is from genome assembly GCA_045646585.1 of Faecousia sp. Classification (GTDB taxonomy): domain Bacteria; phylum Bacillota; class Clostridia; order Oscillospirales; family Oscillospiraceae; genus Faecousia. The sequence goes on from JAZRKY010000058.1 coordinate 7,299, forward strand.
TACAAAACCGCCTCTCTTTTTTGTTAAAATTCCCGAAGCAGAAGACTCTGCTTCGGGAAAATCGCTTATTTTTATCGGCATAATGCCAGTATTTCTTCACGGGAAAGTTCCCTGACTGCGCCCCTGGGCAAATCCCCCAAGGCAAGTTCGCCCTCCTGCCGACGCTCCAAATAGGTTACGTGCAGACCCCGGGATGCCATCATCCGCCGCACCTGATGGTATTTCCCTTCGCAGACGGTAATAAGGCTCTCCCCTGCCCCTAAAGGCTGCAAGGCAGCAGGCAGACACACCGTTCCATCCCGGAGCGTAAGTCCCTCTGCAAATGCCGCCACATCTTCTTCCTTTGCCGTTCCCTCGTGTCGGGCGTAATAAACCTTTTGCACACCCTTTTTCGGGCTGATAAGCCGATGGAGCAAATCCCCATCGTTGGTAAAGAGCAAAAGCCCCTCTGTTTCCTTATCCAGCCGACCGATGGGGTGCAAATCCCAGGCAAGCATTTCCTTCGGCAGCAGCTCCATTACTGTTTTCTGGGTTTCGTCTGTCCGGGCGGTTACATAACCGGCAGGCTTATTGAGCATCACCACCGCAAGACCCTTTTTACCCACAGCTTCTCCATCCAGGCAGACATTGGCGCCGTCAACTTTTACACTGCCGTCCCGAATGACCGTTCCTTTTACCGTAACACGCCCGGTCTTTAGAATCTGCTTTACCTGACTGCGGCTGCCAACGCCGGCATCGCAAAGAAATTTATCCAATCTTTCCATATCTGCCCCCAAATTTATGGCATACTCCCCCTGCGACCGGCATAGGCTTTATCGGTAAATAAGCAACAGGAGGGAAATCATTATGATGTTTATGACTGCAAAGTTAGACCCAAAAAAGATTGCCATCGCCCTTGGGGCTGTGGCCATCGGCATTTTGGCGCTGATACTGCTTTTCGGCGGCAACAGCAGTACCGCCACCGCCGCCCCGGATCTGTCATCCAACAGCGCCAGGGTGGAATATCTGAAGGGACTGGGCTGGGAGGTAAACGCCTCACCCACAGAGTCCGGTCAGGTACGCATCCCCACCAAAACCACCGAGGTCTATGACCGCTATAACGAACTGCAAAAGACCCAGGGCTTTGACCTGACTCCCTTTGCGGGAAAAACCGTTATGCGCTATGTCTACAAGGTTACCACCTACCCCAATTCCACCTCGCCGGTTTACGCCACGCTCCTCATTTACAAAAACCAGGTTATCGGCGGTGATATCACCGACACTGCGCCCAACGGCGCCATCCAGGGTCTTTTGAAAAATGCTGCCGAATAAGGACATTCTACCACAAGAATTGACAGTTGACAATTGATAATTGACAATTTGTCATTGTGAGAGCCGTAAGGGTCGTGGCAATCTCCTAT
>JAZRKY010000059.1:0-4354 GCA_045646585.1 Faecousia sp.
ATTGTCCAAAACATAAGGAAAATTCATTTCACATTCTCCTTTGCTGTGCGGCAGGAAGCGATTAACATAGCTCTTAAGGATGTACATTTGGAAGAAAGCGTTTTAAAAGTTTGCTCATCAATATAACTTGTTCTATACAAAAGCTCAAGCCAATAGCCGGTTTCGCTTGCTTCTTTTAAGGCAATTTCAAGTTTGGAAATAAAGTCCTTCCTGCCCTGCGCATATTGCGCTTCGTGGATGTTGGCGCCGATACTCGTCCCGCTTCTACCAATCTGGTTGGATATGATAGATTCTTTAATAGATTTTAAATATTTAACCAACTCAATAATTTCAACAGAGAACTCCATAGAAAGGTCTTTAAGTTTAGAATCTGACACGGTACACACCTCACTTTTTAACATTCTATCACATAATAGGTTTGTCTGCAAATAAGTGATAAGTAATGCAGCTGCGCTGTGATAGGTGATGCAATGCGTTCCGCTCACGCGCCGAAGGCGTGCATCACAGACAAAGTCTGCATCACGCACGCAGTGCGCATCACATTCCGTAAGGAACGCATCACTCAAAAAAGCCTGGTTTGTCTTCCAGACAAACCAGGCTTTTTTGTTGGAGCGGGTGACGAGGCTCGAACTCGCTACCTCCACCTTGGCAAGGTGGCGCTCTACCGGATGAGCTACACCCGCGGAACAAGAGCTATTATAGCAGATATTCCCTAAATGTCAATAGCTGTTTTCCCTGTTTTGTAAAAATTTTAATCGGTAGCCTCGTTCCAAATATAGCCTGCCATTTCTTGGGCTGTTTTATAGGAAAACTGCCCTATTTCCCTGCATTGCAGCAGGTCAATATAGTAAGTTACATCCGCAATTTGCAGTGTATTCCAGTACCAAATCTGTCCATCACGGGTTCCCAATACGGTTTGACAGTCCAGTCCTGCCTGTCGGCACATAGCCGCATATACCGTAGCAAATGCCTTGCTGTCTCCCACGCCCTGATGGAGCAGGCTGTAGGCAGGTGTGCTGGATGTACGCACCGTATAATCGTATCGGTTCATCAGGAAGGAATAAAGCTGGGCGTACTTATCCTTATCCTCTGCTGCACCGCTGACATATATTTCAGATGCGGAGAAAATAAGGTCCACTTGCTGCTGCATTTGCCGCAGAGTCGTTCTGCTGGTATTGTAGCTGAATGTCAGCTCAACAATTCGCTCCTGTCCCTCCTGTGGGTACATCATTACCGATACTCGGGGCAATTCCATAACATACTGGGGGTAAAGCATAGCGTACTGCTGAATAATGCTATTAAAATCAATCTCCTTATACTTTTCAAAGCTTAAAGCAACGCTTACATCGAAGAATCGGAGTGCGGAATGGAGGATTTCCGCAATTTCCTCCTGGGTATCTACCTGCATCACACCGCCAATTTCAGCCATAGAGCGTCGGTAATTGATTTCAACAGAGAGCACCGGCTTATCGTCAGCAGTGGTGATATCATAGTTTATATCCAAAACGGCATAGGCGCCCATAGGATATTCGTTACACACATAATCCACCGCATCTACCACATATGTCTGCCAATCGCCTCGCATCTTATCCATTGAGATGGTTTTCTTTTGCTGACCGCCTAACACCATATTGGAAAGAATATTTACCAAATCCTTATAGCTCCTTGGCGCTTCCACCACCTGTTCGGGATGGAAGGTTTGCTCCTTGTGGGGGTTAACGGAAGCATAGCTTCCGTTCATCCAAGAACTGCAACCGCAAAGCAGTGCAAATGCGCATATTACAATCAGCAATCCTGCCTTTTTCACTATGCTTCCTCCTTATAGAGAATCTTTTGAATAATGGGAAAAACCGTCGCCAAGAACCTGGTGTGCCTCTTGGACAATTACAAAGGCATTGGGGTCAATTTCTGATACCAGGCTTTTCAGCTCCGCAAGCTGCTGCCGCTTCACCGCCGTCAAAACCACCGTTTTTTCCTCGCCGGTAAAAGAGCCTTCGCCCTTGAGGAAGGTGGCACCACGGTCAAGCTGGGTTGCAATTCGCTGGGCTACCAGCTGATGCTTATCAGATATAATCAGCGCAACCTTGGAGTAGTCAAAGCTGTAAACCACCACATCAATGACCTTGCCGGTTACGAAAATAGCAACGCCGCTGTATAATGCGCAGGCAAGATTATGAAATACAATGCCTGTTGCAAGGGCAACGATCATATCCATAATAATGCTTATCCAGCCTATGGGAATATTCTGCCACCGCTTCTTGAGTATGCGAACCACAATGTCCGACCCACCGGTAGAAGCGCCAACCGAGAACACAATGCCAATTCCAACACCTGCCAATGCGCCACCGTACAGCGCACACAAAAGGGGGTCTAATTCCACAGGTGGAAGGGTGGCAAACAAGTCAATAAATATCGACAGAAATGTCATCCCCACAAAGGAGCCAATAAAGAATTTCTTGCCTAAAAGGAAAGCCGCCAAAATGAATAGCGGGATGTTAATGACCGCAACAATGCCACCAACAGTACCAACCTTGAAAATCTCAACAAAAATCATTCCTATGCCGGAAACGCCACCGGCGCTTAGCCCGGAGGGCGCAAGAAATACGCTGAAACCAAGTCCAAACAATGCACAGCCGACAATAATCTTAAAGCCGTCGACTATCCAATGCCACTTTTTCTGCATAAATCACACCTCAAACTGAATTTGCTGTTCTTGGGCATCTTCCTCTTTTAGTATTGCGCCTGCTGTGGGAATATTTCTGCAGCGGTAACGGCTGGGGTTGGCTACGCCGCTGCCTTCCAAAAGAAGGGCGTCGGTAAGGGTTGCTTTCTTCTTGAGAGAAACTGCCGTTACGCCGATGGTATTTCGGGTAGTTTTGGGCTGCAAAAGCGCCGTGGAGAAGATAGCTGCCCGATTATCACTGGTATAAAGTACTACCTGCTCGTCTTTTTCTAAGGTAATGCAAGCCTTCAGCGCGCTCTTATCAGAGTATGCACCCGTCAGACGGCGGCGGTTGGTTTTGGTCTCATAGGCGCTCAGGGGAACCTTGGCAGCCTTGCCGTTTTCAAAGAAGAACAGCACAAAGCCCTTATAATCGCCCGGGAATACCACCTCTACCACGCTCTCGCCGGCATCCATACCCAGCTTTTGGGGCAGATAATCGCCGAGCTGAGAGGCTTTGCCGTCCTCAAAGTCAGAAAGTCTTGCCTTGTAGCACTGATACTGGTCGGTAAAGACAAGGATTTCCGCCCGATTAGAAGTTTCCTTGGACAGGCGCAGCTTATCGCCTTCCTTGAACTTCTGCGCGCCGGACATCCGCAGGCTTTGGGGTGTAATCTTCTTGAGATAGCCCTCTTTGGATACAAATACGGTTACGGGATAATCGGGAATATCCTCAGCCGGGTCATCCTGCCCACTATCCTCTACCTGATAAATAATCTCTGTTTTTCTGGGCTTTCCATACTTTTGCGCCGCCTGCTTCAGCTCGCCGATAATCACATTACGGAGCTTTCGGCCGCTATTAAGGGTGGATTGTAAATCAGCAATCTCCTCTTCCAGCTGGGAGATGGCCTTGGTCTGCTTGAGGATATACTCTTTGTTAATATTGCGCAGCTTGATTTCCGCCACATAATTTGCCTGCACTTCGTCAATGCCGAAGCCAATCATCAAATTGGGGATAACTTCGCTTTCCAGTTCTGTTTCCCGAATGATGCGGATAGCCTTGTCAATATCCAGAAGAATACGCTCCAAGCCCTTAAGCAAATGCAGCCGTTCTTCCTTTTTCTGAATTTGGAAGAAGATTCTCCGGCGGACGCATTCAATACGCCAAGCGGTCCACTCCTCCAAAATTTCGCCGATACCCATCACCCGGGGCATACCGGCAATGAGGATATTGAAGTTACAGGGAAAGCTATCCTGCAAGGGTGTCAGACGGAATAGCTTTTGCATCAGCTTTTCAGGCTCAACGCCACGGCGCAAATCAATGGTCAGCTTCAGACCCTCCAGGTCAGTTTCATCCCGCATATCGGCAATTTCCTTAATCTTGCCGGCGGTAATCAGCTCATTGACCTTATCAAGGATTGCCTCGCTGGTGGTGGTATAGGGAATTTCGGTAATCTCAATGAGATTGCCGTTTTTCTCATAATGCCATTTTGCCCGGAGCTTAAAGCTGCCCCGTCCACTTTGATATATTTCCCGGGTTGCTGCCTCGTCAAACAACAATTCTCCGCCGGTTGAAAAATCCGGACCGGGCAGGGTCTGCAAAATATCGTGGTCGGGGTCCTCAATAAGGGCGATAGCCGTATTGCAGACTTCCGCCAAATTAAAGGAGAAGTCGGATCGTAGCCATGTCGT
>JAZRKY010000060.1:0-10428 GCA_045646585.1 Faecousia sp.
GTAATTCCTCGTCAAAATGGAATCGTAGACCGTAGGGCTTTACCAATAGAAGAAGAATTAGAAGACTGTTTCCCGAAGAATGCCGGTGCCGTATCTGTAAGTCGCAAGGATACAAATGCGTGGCATATGTGCGGCGAGCCTCAAAAAGACGGTTTTCTCAATCTTACTTGTTTTCGGGTGTGCGTAAAAGAAGCTTTGGAACTGGCCCACAAGTATGATACCACATTAACAGTGTTTATGAGCGCTGTAATGATGAAAGCATTGCTCAATCTGCAAAAGGAAAAGAAGCCTAATGTGAAACGGCACAAACGCATAAAACTTCTGATCCCCATAAATTTGCGACAGTTGTTCCCAAGTAATACCCTGCGTAACTTTGCTATGTACACGATCCCCGAGCTGGATCCCCGGCTTGGTGAATACACCTTAAATGAAATTTGCAAAATTATTCAGTACAAGATGGGAACAGAATTCACGGTGAAGCATATGCGCTGCGTAATTGCGACAAATGTGAATGATGAAAGAAATCCCCTGGTGCGCCTTATTCCGTTGCCGATAAAGAACGCTGTTATGAAAGCTATTTTTGACAGTGTCGGCGAAAAGAAATCTTGTTTGTCGCTTTCAAACATCGGTCAAGTGAAAGTACCCGAAGTAATGGAAAAATATGTGAAACGCTTTGATTTTATTCTCGGTGTTCAGGCGACGGCGCCGTACAACTGCGGTATGTTGTCCTTTGGTGATACTATTTACATAAATTTTATTCGTAATATTAAAGAAGCAGAGTTGGAACGGCACTTTTTTGCAGTTTTGCAGGAATTAGGTCTTTCCGCTACAGTGGAAAGCAATCAGAATGAGAGGTAAGCTTATGTACTGTATAAAATGCGGTGTAAAACTTGCTGAAACCGAAAAGAAATGTCCTCTTTGTAACACTACTGTTTGCCATCCTGATTTTAAGCAAACAGCACAGCGGCCGTTATATCCAAGCAACAAGCTGCCCAAAAACAATTCGGGCTCTCAAGCATTAAACGGTGCAGTTATTATTTTATTTCTTATACCGTTGCTTGTTTGTTTATTTGCGGATCTGTCGCTCGACGGAAAAATAGAATGGTTTGGCTATGTTGCCGGTGCTTTGGCGGTTTCTTATGTCGCTTTTGTATTGCCGTTATGGTTTAAGAAACCAAATCCGGTGATATTCGTTCCGTGCAATTTTATCGCGATAGCCCTCTATTTACTGTATATCAGTTTAGCCACAGGCGGCCGTTGGTTTTTGCGTTTTGCGTTTCCCGTAGTTGGCGGAATAGGTCTTATTACCTGCACGGTTGTTACACTGATATATTATCTGCGCAGAGGGATATTATATATACTCGGCGGCGCGTTTATGGCTTTGGGTGTCTTTATATTGCTCGTTGAGTTTTTGATAAAAATAGCATTTGGGCTGCACTTTATCGGCTGGTCAATTTATCCGTTGGTTGTACTGTTCTTGTTTGGCAGTTTACTTATTTACTTTGCCATAAACCGTTCAGCCCGTGAAATGATAGAAAGAAAGCTGTTTTTCTAATAGATAAATATCCCAAATGTGATAAATGACGAAATATTTAGTCATAATAAAACACGAATATATGAGTCCTAACTTGACAGCAGCAGAAGGCTTTATCTTAGGCGTTGGCGCCAAGATGTTCACAACCGCCGGTCCTGTCATCGTCTACGGTATGTCTGCAAGTGTAATTTATGGTCTTATTTATTGGTTAACCACATTATTTTAATGTAGGGAATGCATTTATGCATTCCGCAAACGGAACGGATAAATCCGTTCCCTACATAAAAGGCTTGACCGATTGGTCAAGCCTTTTTGATTACAGGAAGATATATTTCAGAACAAACAGCACTGCCAGCACATACATAAGGGGAGAGATTTTCTTTGCTCTGCCGGTAAATACATTCAGCACCACATAGGAAATGATGCCTAAGCTGATACCCTCGGAAATGGAGTAGAACAGGGGCATAGCAATAATGGAAATGTATGCGGGGATGGCCTCTCGCAAATTGTCATCATCAAAGCGAATCTCCGTAACGGAGCTGACCATCATAAAGCCCACCAAAATCAGAGCAGGCGCTGTGGCAAAGGAAGGAATGGCGGTAAAAATGGGAGCAAACAGGGTGCTCAGCAGGAATAGGAGACCTGCCACCAGAGCTGTCAGACCTGTGCGGCCGCCGGAGCTGACGCCGGAAGCAGATTCTACAAAGGTAGTAATGGTAGAAGTACCCATTACTGCGCCTACGGTTGTACCCACGGCGTCCGCCATCAAAGCGGGCTTAATACCGGGCAGGCGACCCTCTTTATCCAGCATATTGGCCTTGGTGGCAACACCAATGAGTGTACCCAGGGTATCAAAGAGGTCTACAAACAGGAACGCAAAGATTACAACAATAAAATCCAGCGGTTTGACAGCGGAGAAATCTACATTAAAGCACTGACCGAAGGTCTTACCCAAACTGGAGAAATCCGCAGAAATAAACTGGGCAGGAATCAGAGAATAAAAACCTGCCTCGGGAGTCGGCACATACAGCCCGGTAAGCTGGCAGATAATGCCCAAAAGCCAAGTGGCAACAATGCCCAAAAGAATGGAGCCCCGGACATTTTTGATATGTAATGCGGCGGTAATCAGCGTACCCACCAGCGCCAGCAGAGCGCAAATGCCGTGAGTGGAGAAATTATCGGTAAAGCTGGTAATGGTAACAAGGGTGGAAGCATCCACAGCCAGACCGGCATTTTGCAGACCGATAAAAGCGATAAACAGACCGATACCCACAGAAACACCCCGCTTCAGTGTCAGCGGAATGGCATTGAAAATTGCCTCGCGGACATTAGTTAAGGAAAGAACAATAAAAATAATACCCTCAGCAAACACAGCAAGCAGCGCTACCTGCCAGCTATAGCCGAAGCCCAGCACTACCGTATAGGCAAGATAGGCATTCAGACCCATACCTGCCGACAGCACAAAGGGAAGATTTGCGAAAAACGCCATACAGCAGGTGGCAATAAAGGATGATATAGCTGTTGCCAGCAGTACCGCAGAGGAATCCATACCGGCATCGGACAGGATGCTGGGATTGACCGCCAGAATATACGCCATGGTCATAAAGGTAGTAATACCGGCCATAACTTCTGTCTTGACGGTGGTTTTATTTTGGGACAGCTTAAAAACTCTCTCTAACATAGCTTGAACACCTTTCTTTTTTTATAGGGAACTACCTTTTCATTTTAACACTCCAAAGCGAGATATGCAATGACTTTATGAAAAATATTTTCACAGTTCGAATTTTATGAACGAATATTGCATTTTTTGTCGTTTTATGCTACAACACAACTAAGAAGTACACGATTCTATGCAAAAGGAGAACGCTTATGAAAAAGCTTTTATCTCTTTTCCTCTCCGTGATTGTTATTCTGTCTTTTGCCGGCTGCAGCTTTGATATTGGCAATTTTGATCTTGATATTTTGGTAAATCCATCCACCCCCACCTCTCCCCAGGAAAAGCAATATACATACACGGACTTTTCTGCCGCAGAAAAGGAAATGCTTACCCGGTATTTGGGAGAGGTCATTCCCTTTGTTCCCACCAACCAATACACCTTTGCCCGGTTAGAGGCGGAAGATAACCAGGAAAGCTTCCGTTTTCGCACCATAGGAAATACCGCTGAGGAGTTTTCTGCCTACCGCAACACCTTTATCGGTTACACCCTTGCCGGAACATCTACCGACGATGCCGGAAAAACTTGGTTTACATATACAAAAGGCAATCTTACCGTTAAGGTTTCCTACTATAGCCAGGCCCACGCCAATATTATTGATGTTTATATCCTGCTGAATAAGGCAGGCACACCCGACACAGGCGACACACCCGGTAATGGCTCCGGCAACACCCCCGACGACAGCATAAGCGATAAAAACGGCGTTACCCGTGTAGACTTTACTGCCGCAACCAATGTAAAGGATGTTACCGACCAGGGCTATTACTTAGACGGCTGTCCCACCGTAGGCAAGCCGGCTGTGCTTGTGATTCCCATCGCCTTTAGCGACGGCAATTCTCTCACGACAGAGAATATCGACCTTTTGGAGCTGGCTTTCGGTGAAAACGGCGACTATGAACACTCCGTTGCCAAGTACTACAACACCTCCAGCTACGGACAGCTGAACTTGGACATTACCGTTCTTGACAGTTGGTACACGCCTAAGTATAATAGCGCCTACTATGAAAACCTCACAGATGACGAAGGTTTTGAAATCGGCGATCAGGTTCTGATGGACGAGATTTTGCAAGAGCTTTCCAAAACGATGGATCTCTCCCTGTTCGATTCCGACAGTAACACCGTCATTGACGCCATTGTGATGATCAATAACCTTACCATTGGGGAGGACAATTTCCATTGGGCGTACCGCTACTGGAATTATTATGCTGACGATGACGGCTACTACTACGAATATGACGGTGTCAGCGCCAACGATTATGTGTGGGCATCCTACTACTTCCTCCACGAATATATCGACGAAGACGGCACCGACTACTCCGATACCAGTGTTATGAACACCTATACCTATATCCACGAGTTTGGTCATATCTTAGGCGCGGACGACTATTACGACACCTCTAATGCAGGCAACCATCCGATGGACGGCTGCGATATTATGGACGGTATGTTTGGCGACCACAACGCCTATACCAAGTTTAACTTCGGCTGGATAACCGACTCCCGCCTTGTTATCACCGACAGCCGCGTTACCCTTACCCTTGAGGATTTCTCCAAAAACGGCGACACGATTATTCTTGCCAACAATTTTGATGCCACATTAGGTGCGTACCAAGAGTACTATATCGTGGTTTATTACACCAATAACGGTCTCAATTCCGGTGATAACGGCTATTTCCTCCGGGACGGCATTGTGGTCTACCACGTAAACGCCACCTTGTTCAGCGAGGAATACTATGGCGAAATCTACTACGATGTATATAATAACAACACCGACCCCTCTGACGAATACGGCACAGAAAATAACCTGATAGAGTTCGTCAAGTCTGCAAGCGACACCTTCACCTACATCGCAGGCGACACCCTCCCCGATACCAAAGACGACAGCGGCAATACTTTGGGCTATACCTTTGTGGTAGATTCCCTTACCGCCGACACCGCCACCATCACCTTTACCAAACGATAAAAATTACCCCTTCGGATTTCTCCGAAGGGGTAATTTTTATATATTACACCGCAGTTTTCTTTTCCTTGCGTTCTTTGAGGATAAAGGGCATATAGAAAATGCCGATCAGCACCACTGCCAGCAGACCAATTATGCCTAAATACAAGAACCAGTGCCATTTTTCCGTCAGGGGGATGGCGATGGGCGGCTCGTGGGTGAACAGGAAATTGGTGGTATATTCTACGCTGACAAGGGCGCCGTTTTCATAAACAGGAACAGCGAAAATCGAATTTAAGTAAATAGAAACGAAGCCCATAACGCCTAAAATCGCCAAACTGGACAGATAGTGTTTCGCTTTCAGCTGAACTTCTTTAGACATTACGATGTAGACGCCCAAAACAATCAGCATAGCGTGATACAGGAAATACTGGTAGGCCTGGGGATGGGTAAACGCCTGAGAAACCGGCACAGTATCAGAGAAAATGGTTGGAATCATCATCGCGAAAAACGCGCCCAAAATGCAGGAGGGGTACATAAATGCCAGCAGCTTTTCCCGGGCATTCTGGTTTTTCGTAAATCTAACGAAGAAAATAAAGGCGATTTGGATAGAGCAAAGGTGCAATGGCACCTGTCCCATCTCCAAATAGGCGTGCATCTTTGCGCCATCGGAGGTAGGTACCATTTCCAAAACGCTAAAGGTCTTTGTTACCTCAGACAAAATGCACAGCGCGCAGCAAACGGTTAAAACCGATGCCAAAGAGGGTCTGTTCTTTTTCAGGTAGTAAAAAGCCCCTGCCATCACGATAGCGCAGATTCCCAGCCAAATAAAATGGTTGATACTAAACATACGGTCATATCCTTTCTTTGTGTTTCTCTTTACAAAAAGAGACAGAATGTAATTATTATACAGAAACCCTTGGAAAAAATCAATATTTTGTATTTTCTGCGCTTGTTTTGGAAAAAACGCATTTCGGGCTTTACAAATGGGAAAAAGGTTGCTATAATAGCTTGGCTGACGCGCCGGTGGCTCAATGGATAGAGCATCAGATTCCGGTTCTGAGGGTTGGGGGTTCGAGTCCCTTCCGGCGTACCACGAAAAAAGAGTCTTTTGTCTACCGGACAAAAGACTCTTTTTTCGAACTAAGTGTGCCTTACGGCACGATAAGCACACCTTCGGTGTGTGAAGTGATGCTACGCATCGTGAAGTGCCTGCGGGCGTGAGTGGCACACTTAACTTCACATTGTGCAAAGTACAATACTTCACTATGCCGTAGGCATAACTTCACTTGGCAAAGCCAAACTTCACTAAATATTGTCAATTAACCACGTTTATGATATAATATACCTAAATTAGAGGTGTTGCTATGTCTGAAAGCAAGTTAAGAACACAGTCTATGGATTTCGCAGTATCCATTATTAACCTTGTTAAATATCTAAAAGAAAAACGCGAGTCCATCATCTCCAACCAAATCGGCAGAAGTGGTACATCCATCGGTGCAAATATCCGTGAAGCTCAATATGCCCACGGAAAAGCCGACTTTATTGCGAAACTGCAAATTGCTCTTAAAGAAGCAAATGAAACGGGTTATTGGCTGGAATTGCTTTACAAAACAAATTACATCACCGAAACAGAATATAAAATGCTCGAAACTGCTTGCACAAGTATTAGAGTTATGCTTATCTCCTCTATCAACACCGCAAAGGAGAACGCAAATGTCTAAAATGCTTTTCAACACTCGCTGGATCTTTTGGAGTATTGTTTTTGCGATGCTTATTTTGCTTGGTGCATGGACAATTAACGATGATGTTGGAATTTCTATCGCCATTATTTTAATAGGCGTTCTTTTATTGCTTGGATATTGTTTAGCTTTTCCAAGTAATTATTGTGCTGATCAGGACGGCTTAACGATATATTTTGCCTTCACGTTAAAATGTTTTGCAAAATGGAATGAATTACATACTATCGAAGATCATTATTGCAAGGCATTCCCTTGGCTTAGAGAATATCATATCGGTTATTTCAAAACAAGATTTCCTTTCTGAGAAAAGATATCTATACCTAAAAACAAGAAAACAACCGCATTGATAGAGAAATACTATAAAAGGCACATTGATAAATTTGGTTGATATTTGGTATACTTTTAGTCTTTCTTACCGCTTTTCTGCTCCGTTTGGTCGTTCTTTCACAAATAAAAAGAGGATACCCAAATGGGTATCCTCTTTTTATTCGCTCCGCGAAGGCACCCGATATCTTCCTCGCCGATTAAACGGCTTCGTCAGCTATCGACCGCTGCCACTGGCTCAGGTCGCTCCTCCCGCCACCGGCGGCGCTCCCTTCGCTCCCCCTTCCGGCAATCTATACCGTTTTCGGGTTATCTGTTCGCCCCAAGAGATAGTCAACAGAAACGCCAAAATAGTCAGCAAAGGCAATCAGCGTTTCGTAATCTGCCTCCCGCTCTCCGTTTTCATATCGGCTAATGCTGTTTTGATTCATATTCAAATCCATAGCCAGCTTGACTTGGGAGATGTGCTTGCTGTTTCTTAGTTCTTTTAACCGAATCATAATAATTCCCCCTTGACATTACTATACCAAATTGGTATAGTAATAATATCCCGTTTTGGTATACAGAAGGCGTTATGAATCGTTATATTGAAAATCTTAAGTGCTTTCTCTCAAAGCAATCACCCAATTATGGATTTACCGATGCAAATAGTCTTTTAGAAATGCTTTATTATTATATGCAGGACAACCCTGTAGATAAGAGCATAATACGCTGTCAGTTTGAAGAATTAGATGGGCTTCTATCAAAACTATCTATATCAGACAACAACGCAGTATTTTGTCTCACAGGAACACTATGTGCCTCCTATGAAAAACAGGCATTTCCGGATGGCATAGCAGTTGGCTTGCAGTTATACGCAGAGTTAAATCACATTCCGTAATACATACAAAAAGTAATATTGAATGTTCATAAAGCCCGGTGATTCAATCACCGGGTCAATCCTATAATCACCACTTCAGTTCCAGCATCTAATTATTAAGAAATGTTAAGAATTTGTTAAACACTTGTTTTTTGTGTGCGGTTTTGCTATACTAAAATTGTCAAATTAAGACAGAACAGGTGATGTATATGAATATACAGTTTTTTAATTTCTGGTATTTTCTATTCATTTTTCTTTCTGCAGGCGGTTTTATTGGGCTATATTTTCTGCTCCGTAACCGCAGCCAAAGAACGGTAAAAATCGTTTTGATCTCCCTGATGGCATTTGCGCTGATCCTTCACTTTATGAAAGGTCTTTTCCCGCCCTATTCCTTAGATTATGAAAGACATCTGCGGGATTCCTGGTTCATCAATATTTGCGGTGCCAACATTGCGCTGTTCCCTTTATGCTTGTTTCTAAAAACAAGCACGTAAAGGACTATATGTTCTACATCGGCGTAATCAGCGGTTTGCTTGCCGTTTGCTATCCCATTGACCCTATTCTAAAGCCGGATCAATCCGCAGAAGTGATTGATATTCTGCGGTTTTACTTACATCACAACTTGCTGTGGTATGTCCCGATGCTGATGGTTCTTTTGAAAATCCACACATTGGACTACCGCAGAATTTGGTCAACACCGATTATTTTCCTCATTGTAATGCTGTTCATTATGCTCAATCAGATTTTCCAAAGTGAGCTGGGCTTCATTGGACTGCGGGGAGATGATATCCACGCCATTACATACATCAACAGTTCTATGATTTGGGGTCCGGACGGAAATTTTTCCAAGCTGATTGACTGGGCGTGCCCGGATTTCTTTAAGACCATTCCCGTAGGCCCCCACCAGGGCGAAGCAAAATACTGGCCCTGGTTTTGGCTGATCGTTCCTTGCTTCGTGATCGTAACGCCACTTTGCTTCTTGATGTGTATGATCTTTGATCATAAAAACTTTAAGAAGGATATACTGGCATTAAAAGAAAAGCTCTTGAAAACAAAAGGAGGCGTGTAAAATGACCTTTACAGATTGGCTCTTTGGTGGCATTGACAACCCCTATGTTAACGGCAGATGGGGACTTGGGCATATCCTCACCTTGGTGATTTGTGTGGCGTGTATCGTAGGCTCCCACTTCATCGCAAAACATTCCAAAGACTCCGAAAAAGCAAAATCCCGTATCATTTGCACCTTAGCCGGACTAATCGCTTTCTTTGAGGTTATGATCCGCTTTGTATATTTTATGAAACTGTATTATTTCCACCAGCCGGAGATGAACGGCACAGGTGCATTATGGATTCTCATTCCTAAACCTTGGTGCGCCATTTCCTGTTGGCTTCTTGTTGCCTGTGTATTTGTGAAAAAGCCATTTTTCTATAATTTTGCCAGCTTGTCTGCGCTGCTCTGCTCGATTATTTTCTTTGCCTATCCGGGTGTCGGCTATAATAACGAAATTATCCTTTTCGAAAATTTATACTCCATTGTAACCCATGCGCTTCTGCTGACTATGTCCATTACCTTGATTGTTTTGAAATTTACACAGTTTCGATATAAAGAGATTTGGAACGTCGCCATTGGCTTTGCGCTTACCTTCGCATACGGTCTGCTGCAGATTTATGTCCTAAAAACGCAGGCAGATCCAATGTATTTTATGCCTGACGGCGATATCCAGGCAGATATTCTGCATATAAGCTACGGCCTTTACTTGTTCCTGTACATTACATTAATCGTTCTCTATGTAAATGCTTTTTATCTCATTGGCGATAAAGCAACGGTAACAGCCTTTTTCAAGAAAAGCAACGGGAAACCGGAGGAAATCTCTGAAGCCGCAAATCCTTTATAAAACATAAAATGCCCTTTTCGGTGCTCCCACAGATGCTGCCGCCATTGCGGAGAACATTGCCGCCCTGACCTACCAGCTGACCTTTTGGGCTTTGCCATTTTTTGAGGTTTTTCTATGATAGAACGCATACCGAATTATTATCCCCAATTCACCTGCCTTGCCGGCGCTTGCCCCGATAGCTGCTGCCAGGAATGGGAGGTGGATATTGACCCCGAAACCGCCAAGATTTACCGGGAGCTGCCCGGCAAATTGGGCGATAGCCTACGGGAGAAAATGCGAACAGAGGACGAAACCGTTTATCTGACCATCTCTGACCGCCGCTGCCCTATGTGGCGGCAGGACGGGCTGTGCGAAATTCAGTGTCAGCTGGGGCACGATGCCCTCAGCCATACCTGCCGCCAGTTTCCCCGGCTGACCCAC
>JAZRKY010000061.1:0-7835 GCA_045646585.1 Faecousia sp.
TACACAGACAGTATGAATAGAAGACAAATCCAGATGGAGGTTAGCTATACCGGCCGTCCTTTCAGCGAGGAGTTTTATGAGAAGTTGGATCAGGCGCTGAAGAGCTATCAGCAGAAAAACCGGTCTATGGGCGCGCCTAAGGTGGCCATTGTCCTGCCGGACCATCTGTTTTTGATGGATACCATCAATGTGCCGACCATCGGCAAAAAAGCTATGGAAAATGCCGTTGAGGTGGGCGTTGGCGCTATTTATAAGAATAAGCGGGAGCTGCATTACCGCTGGTTCCCCCTTTCTCAAACCAAGCAGTTTGCTACCTTTGGTCTTGTGGGTACGCGGAAGGAGCTTTTGGATAAGCTGCAGGATGTTTGCAACGCCAATCAGGTGAATTTGCAGGTTGTTTCCTTTGCGGCCAATGCTATGGCCTGCGGCGCTATGACCTTTAACACCAAGCTGAGAAACGGCACCGGCCTTGTGCTGGACGTGCAGGAAAATGCCTGCCGGTTTGCCTTTGTGAACAAGGGTCGGGTGATTGGCGCCTATCATCTGCCCTTTGGTACGGATATGCTCAGCGATGCCAAGCTAATTTCTGAGGATGCCCTTTTCGACCATACCAGCGCAGAAGCGCTGGTGCGTACTGCCCGGGAAAAGGCAAAGGCAAAGTCTGTTAGTGGCTTGAGCAGTGAAAGTGTGGGCGCGCTGGACGGCGAGGAAGCCCTTGCCGCCGGCGGCAAGAAAACCGCAAGAAAGACCGCAAAGCTGCGTACCCGGGAAATGCCCACGGACGCTCAGGGCTTTATGTATGAAAATTTCCGTATTATCCTCAAATGGACACTGAATTTGCTGGAGAATAATCCTACCATTCTTGCCCAAGGTGATATTGATACGGTTTATATGAATATTGCGCCGGAATATCAATTCCTTTTTGATATGCTGGGCGCAGAGGAAAAGGAAAACGGCGTTACCTTCGCGCCGGTATTTACCGGCAACCGGCAAGCTGCCGCTGACCGGGATTTGCGGATGCTGGAGCTGTTTGGCGGCTTACAGCTGAAGCAGTACGGCAAGTTCAATAATTTCTAAAAAACAGGAGAGGAAGCTATGACAGCCCAGGAATTTACAATGCTTTGCGTATATATTTTGGCGGGAATACTGGGGCTGTGCGTAGGCAGCTTCCTCAATGTGGTTATCTACCGCCTGCCAAATGGGATGAATCTCAGTAAGCCCGGCTCCCATTGTACCAAGTGCAGCTACAGCTTAAAATGGTACGACAATATCCCGGTGCTGTCTTACATATTCCTTGGCGGCAAGTGCCGCAAGTGTAAAAGTAAGATTTCTCCCCGGTATATGATCGTGGAGATGGTAAATGCAATTCTTTGGCTTTTGGCAGCCGGGATGTTCTGGAAGAGCAGCCCTGTGTATGCCTGCGCGGTGGCAGTTGCCTGCTCGGCGCTGATTTGCATTTTCTTTATTGACTTGGAGCATATGCTCATTTACAACCGTTTTACCCTTTTGGTGGCGCTTTGCGGCATTGTAGGAATGGTTACACCCAGCGGTACTGCCTGGCTGGATCGGCTTATTGGCGGAATATCCGGCGGCGTGGTCTTTTTAGGGCTTTACTATGGCGCTATCGCTATTCTTAAGCAAGAGGGCCTGGGCTTTGGCGATGTAAAATACGCTGTGGCCGCTGGCTTGCTCCTTGGCTGGCAGAAGCTTCTGTTTGCGGTTTTGGCGGCATCGGTGGTAGGCGCGGTGGCGATGGTAATCACCAATCGGCTGACCAATGCCGAAAAGCGGAAGGAATACCCCTTTGGTCCTTACCTTGTGGCGGGAACACTTACGGCGCTTTTCCTGGGAGATAGTATCATCTCCTGGTATTTGGGACTTTTACTTAGATAACTTGAGAAGGGAGAAGGATTCTCTGTGCAAAAGTATAAATACACGGCAGTTGACCTGCAAAAGCATAAAATAAAGGGTGTTTTTATTGCCGAAAATGAGGACGATTTGGCGGAGCAGCTGGCAAAGCAAAATCTGTTTTTGGTTACGGCGAAGCCCTACACCAGCGGCGATGTATCTTCCTTTTTCAGCTTTCAGGCCACCGTTAAAATCAGCGAGCTGACCACATTTTGCCGGCAGTACGCCATTATGCTCAATACCCACATTCCCATTTTGGATTGCCTGGATATTTTGAGAAATCAGCCCTATACCAAGTATTTTAAGGAAGTTATCGGTGTTCTTTATGAGGATGTAGAGGGCGGAATGCTGCTGTCTGAGGCGATGGACAAGTATAAATCCGTATTCCCCGACTTTTTCCGCAGTATGGTCAAGGTGGGTGAAATCAGCGGACACTTAGAGGTGGTGCTGACATCCCTGGCAGAGTACTACGAAACGGAAACCGATATGCGCCGTAAGGTAAAAAGCGCGATGTCATATCCCTTGATGCTGATGGGTATGACGGTGGGCATTGTGATCCTTATGCTGACGGTGGTTATTCCCACCTTCCGGGATACCCTTTCTCAGCTGAATGTGGAAATTACCGGCTTTACAAAGCTTGTCTACGATGCGTCGGACTTTTTGGTGCAGTGGTGGCAGACCATTCTGATGGGCGGCTTGTGCGTGGCTTTGGTTATAATGCTTTATCTGCGGACAGAAAAGGGCAAATTCGTATTTGATACCCTGAAGCTGCAGCTTCCCATTATCAAAACCATTCAAATTAACACCATTACCTCCCGCTTTGCAAGAGCCTTAGCGCTGCTGCTGACCAGCGGCTTGGATCTGAACGAATCTATGTATGCTACGGAAATTGTTATCGGCAACCGTTATCTGACGGAGCGTTTCCGCCTTGCGGCAGACGAGGTGCGTGGCGGTATGATGCTGACGGAGGCTTTTGAGAAATATAAGCTCTTCCCGCCGATGATGATTCAGATGATTACCATCGGTGAAAAGACTAACGCACTGGATGAGGTGTTGACCCGTTCCTGCAAGTTCTTTGATGACCAGGTGGAAACCTCGGTTACCTCCCTGGCTAACAAATTGCAGCCTGCAATGCTGCTGATTATGGGTGTTGTGATTATCGCGCTGTTTTTGGCGGTTTACTCGCCTATGCTGTCCATTATGACAGGACTGAATGTATAAGAGGTTGATGCTATGAATATAAATTCTGAGCTGTTGCAGCTTTATGTCCATAAAAAGCTGATTAAGCGCAAGGATGCGGACACATATTTGGAGGATGCCCAGCGCCTGAATATCAGCATCCGGGATTATCTGCTGACCAAGGAGATTATCACGGAAAATGAAGAGCTGGAGGCTTTGGCAGAGTACTACTGTATGCCCGGCATTGAAATTGATATGCTGGAGATCGACAAGAGCCTTTTCGATCTGTTCACCTTCGATTTTATGCGCAAGCACAAAATCGTTCCCATTGGCTACGACAGAAAAGGAACTCTTTTGGTGGCATCCGGCAAGCCGCTGAACTGTTATTCCTTATCTGCTATCTCTGTGCAGCTTTGCTGCAACTGCGACTATATTTTAGTGCCGCCGGTGCAGATTGACCGCTATATAGAGTCGGTTTCTGCGGTGGTGTCCACCTCGGCGGCTCTTAGCGATTTGAACACAGAAAAGGAAGAACAGCAGGTAAACGCCCTGCAGAATATGAATCAGGCGGCCGCTGCCGAGGGCGATGTTATCAATAACCCCGCTGTTCGCTTGGTTGACTCCATTATTCGGGAAGCCATCCCTTACCGCGCCAGTGATATTCACATTGAGCCCTTTGAAAAGGCTGTCCGCGTCCGCTACCGTGTTGACGGCGACCTGCAGGATCGGGCGGAGTTCCCCATTGAGGCATATTCTGCCATTTGCGCCCGACTGAAGATTATTGCAGGACTGAATATTGCAGAGCGCCGCGCACCTCAGGACGGTCGTATCAATATGACCATCGGCGATAAGGAATATGACTTCCGTGTGTCTACGCTGCCCACCGTTTTCGGCGAAAAGTTTGTTATCCGTGTGCTGGATAAGACATCTTTCCACTTCACCCGGGCAGATTTGGGCTTTACGGAGGAGGAAAACGGCATTATTGATAAAATGCTTGCCCGTCCGCACGGCATTATTCTTTTGACAGGTCCTACTGGCTGCGGTAAGTCCACCACACTGTACTCTTTCTTAAAGGAGGTAAACGACCCCAAGGTCAACATCGTTACCGTTGAGGACCCTGTGGAATTTACTATGGCGGGCGTGAACCAGACCCAGGTAAATGCCAAGGCAAATATGACCTTTGCGGCGGCGCTGCGTTCCATTCTCCGTCAGGACCCCGATGTCATTATGATTGGTGAGATCCGCGACGAAGAAACGGCAGAAATTGCGGTTCGTTCTGCGATTACCGGCCACATTGTGTTTAGCACGCTCCACACCAACGATGCCCCCGGCGCAATCCTCCGTTTGCAGGATATGGGCGTTGACAATTACCTGGTTGCGGACGCCTTGGTTGGCGTTATCGCCCAGCGTCTTGTAAAGCGGCTGTGTCCGGCCTGCAAAAAGAAGGGACGCGCCAATCCCAAGGAAATGGAAATTTTGGGCATTACAGACGATAATCTTACCATTGCCCGTCCTCAGGGCTGCCGCTTCTGCAACAATACCGGCTATAAGGGCCGAATTGCTGTCCACGAGGTTATGTATGTCAACGAAACGATGAAAACCGCAATTATGGGCGAGCGGAATTTGGATGTTCTGCGTAAGCTGGCGGCAGAAAACGGTATGAATACCCTGTGGGAGTCCTGCCGGGGCTTGGTGCTCAAGGGTGTTACCAGCGTACAGGAGCTGATGTTCCTGAATGCGGAATAAAGAAACAAGGCAATAAAGGGGGAGTCGGTGTTCGATAACCCCAACGCAAGGAGGAAAACAGATGGCAAAGCAACATTTTTATTCCCGTGTTCCGGCTTTGGGAAGCTTGTATAACGGCGCAGATGGGTTTGATACCTTTGCCCAGTCTGAGGGACTGGAGCAGGAATTTGTGCAAAAGGAACTCTCTGCCGCATATGAAAACAAATTAGGCAAGCGGGATGCAGAGGCAATACGCACAGAAACGATGCCCCCCGTATATAGCCAGGGCTGTATGCGTTCCGGCGAGATTGTGCAAAGCTGTGTTTCTTACTTCCCAAAGGATTATACCGGCGAGCGCAGCGGGTATCTTTGCCATAGCCTGATTCTCTCAGAGGAGGATCAGCAAAAAATCTTCTTTGAAAAGGATAAAGCCCTTTTCAATCCCCGGATGTTTAAGACCGGCGTGGGCAATATGCTAAAACACCAGGCAGATGCCAATTATCCCGAGAAGGTATATACACCTGTTAAGGCGGAAAACCCCAAGACACTGCTCAAGCAGTACGATGCTGGGGTGCTTAAGGGCTTTTTGTTTGGGCTGCTTTCTGTTGTGTGCGCGAAGGGAAAAACGGTATATTTCCGCCTGCCCTACGAAGAACACGAAATATCTGAGCAGGCGCTGCGGTTTATCGGCGCCATTGCCTCTGTGATTCCGCCCCAGCTGCGGAAGAATATTTCCTTTGTTACTTATGTGTCTGAGCCGACCCAGTACGGTCATATTAAGCTCAAGTGCATTTCTGAGCGCTTCCCGGAGGCGTCGCTTAGCAAGGGTATCTTCGTGGATTTTAACGCCGATGTGGTAATGGGTATGCCCAGCCAGGATGTGATTGACAAAGCGCCGGTAAATTTCTTCTATTCTCTGCTGGGCGATACAAAAACAAGGGATGAGTTTTTTCTGTTTTTGGAGCAGGCTACCGGAGTACTGCCGGAGCTGAATCTGACGATGAAAACCCTGTCTGATTTGGTGTTCCTTTTTGGCGGCACCAACGGACGGTTTGACCAGGAAAAGATTTTGCCGGAGGACGAGGATGTAGCCTCCTTCTTAGCAAGCTATGAAAAGTATCGGGATGCGCTGAGCGAGGATTTGCGCCGGAATGGCTACCGATTCCTGGGTCGCTATGCGGAAAAGCATATTGCCATTCCCAGAAATGTATTTACTCGGCTTGCCCGCTTGTATCCCGGAGAAATGCCTGGGCTGAAGAGCCTTATTATGGATGTGGCGCTGGAGATGATCCACACCGATGTGATGCGGGAAAAGCTGTTTGCTTTCTTGCAGGCAAATTATGAAAATGAAGACGGTGTTACCCGGGCAAAAATCACGGGTGATCTTTGCCAGGTGTTCTACGGCGGATTTTTGCAGACACAGATTCTGGACTTCTTTAGTCAAAACTTTGCTCAGGAGACAGAGGAAATCCGGCAGGCAGTTTTTGATAAGCTGATGCTCACCATCCGCACAGAGAACATCCAAAGCAAAATCTTAGCCTTTGTACAAAATAATTATTCCGCGCTGACACAGGCGCAAAAGGAACGCTTCTACGGAGAGATTTTTGAATTTTTGCCTGCCTGCAACAGCCTCACCGCAGCGCTGATTTCTCAAATTAACTGCCAAATGACCCAGGAAACGGAAGAATATCGGGGTCAGATTGTGGCAAAGCTGATGGAGCTGCTGGCGGCAGATTATGAAAAGGAAGCCCATCTTTTGATGCCCCTTATGTGCGCGGAGCCGGGCTTCTGCCGGGAGCTGGTGCAGATTTTGGCCTTTGGTCCCTGGAGCGACAAACCGCTTTACGGGGAGTATATTGCTCTCCTTGCAGGCGTGGAAACCTTAGAAAAGACCCGCCGGATAGTGGCAATTCTCGCCCAAGTGCCCGGTGAAAAGACCGAAGCCCTTTTGAGCGAGGCGGTGGATACCTTGTATGCCACAGATGTGGAAAAAACAGATATTTACCGCTGGTTTGAGGTGGAAGCTATCCTCAATGCGGAGCTGATGCCTGTATGTGAGGCTTTGGCTGCGCAAATTCGGGCAAGCGTGGTTGAGCCTGCGGTGGTCAGTAGAACGGGGGATATTTTTGACGTTACCCTCCGGGTGGACGGACCTAAGGTTCTGAAGAAATATGCTGCCGAGAATCCCTATCTGGCAGAAAGCGAGCAATATGCCGCTGTTTTTGATATTGTTGGGATGACCGATGCCATTCGGGAAGGAAAGGCTGCGCCGGTGCTTCAGGAAATGGGCGCTTTGCTGAAAAGAGGTGGCGACCACAGCCGCCTGAGCGACTATATCGACCACCGCCTGCTGGATTGGGAGGAGCAATCTCTTGCCCGGGCTGTGCTGTGCCAAATGTGCAGTAATGTACTGAGAAGCGGCTCCTTTATTTCCGAGGAGCTTTATCCCAAGGCCAAGGAAAAGCAGACGCCGATGATGCCTCAGGATATGATGGGGAAAATCAAAACCAAGGTCAAGGATCAAAGCGCAAAAGAGGCCGGAGAGGTTATTTTGAAGGTGCTGGTGCTTGCCTGCCGCACAGATAAGTATTTGGCAAGAATCGTTTACAGAGACCGCAAGGGTCTGCGAGCCTTCCTGTGGGTGATGCGCAAGGACTACGGACGGGATATGAACGGCTGGCTTGACGATACGCTGGAGAGAGCCCCTGCCCAGCTGTCTGCCATTATAAAAGAGGAGATGGCTGCCTATAAGCAAGAGCCGCTGTCTGCCCGCATTGGTAGCTTGAACGGTATTTTGGCGGGGAAATTACCCTCTGTTTTTGCCAAACGGACAGGCAATACATCCGAGCGGGGAGAGCGCTTCTCTCGCGGCTCGGGGTCGTATGCCAAGCCCTCTATCTTTGAAAAACTCAAGGAAAAGCTGAAAAAGAAATAAGATAATCGCCGGGGTGCAACGCATCCCGGCTACTTTGTCCGGCTTTTTTTTCTTAAAAACTTCCCTTTTATCGTTCTATTTTCTTTTT
>JAZRKY010000062.1:0-2303 GCA_045646585.1 Faecousia sp.
GTTACTCACCCGTGCGCCACTCAGTGCCCGAAGGCACTCCGTGCGACTTGCATGTCTTATCCACGCCGCCAGCGTTCGTTCTGAGCCAGAATCAAACTCTCCATAATATAATTTAAGAAATTGCTGGACCATCAGAATTGACTTTTTATTAGCTCATTCAATTCTGACAGTGCCGTGTTACCCCGCTCCGAAGTTCCGAAGAACTTCATCCCGGCGCAGGCCACGGCACGCGTCACGACCTTTTCCTTCCCTCTCTTTATCCTCTCCGGCGCCCCGCCTGGCAGGTTGTTAAAGCCAGTGAGCTGCATTTCTGCCGCCCTCGGCGCCTCGGAAAGTCATACTTGGAAAATTGCCTTGCCCGGTGGGTCAGTAAGCGGAGCTCGCTTTCCTTTCGGGCTACCCCGTGGTGGGGTGCGGGGCAGAGCTTATCACAAACCGGATTTCGCGTCAAGCTCATTTTTGCGAAAAAGTTTGAGAATTTTTCATCCCCCTGCCCTAACTACCACATTTTCGTGCGAGTTAGAGACGAAAAAAAATATTTTCACGAACGAAGACTAGAAGACTCGCATATATTTTTCTATTGGAAACTTTTTTTGATGCAGCACCACTTTTTTCGGAGATTATAGTAATTTTTTAAGGATTGGGATTTGCTTACAAACAAGCCCCAGCAACAAACCACACAACCACACAAGGAATGATACCAGTATGGATGTCAAGTAGGACTTGCCATAATCAGGGAACAGAACACATATTTCTCTTCGCAAAATATTTTCCACAAGCATCACTACAAAGACAGCCCCACCAAGCGCACGCAAAACATTTACCACCCATTTTTTCTCTGATGCCGAAGCCAGAAGCTTTTTTACAACTATAAATATAGTAATACAGGGAATGAGCATATAGGCAGTCAATCCAGGCACATATTGGCTCACATACTCAGCCCCCATTCGCAAACGAGCCCATTCGGGCATCATACCGGCCAGTAACACAAACACGATGGATGCTGCTATAAGGCAAAGAATATGCCATTTCTTCAATTTTTCTACGCATACTTTATATTCTGCATAATAACCAGCGATTACATAAACAAGCACATTACCACAAAGGGGAAGATATGTTAACACTCCGAAACCCTCCGGCGTATTCCCGGTCACTAATACAAACAAGGCGGGAACAACTACGCAAAGTATTATTTGTAAGGCAAACAAATAATAAAAAGACATCAATTCCATTCCTTTTACCATTGTTCGCAAAAATGGCAGCATCAACAATAATGCTATATATGCATACAAGAACCATACAGCCGCGGCACCCGACCACCCAAGAACATATCCCTTACCCACATTACCCCAATAGCAATCTCCCAAAAAGCTTCGGAAATCAACCCCATTTTCTGCACACATCCAACTGTAATAGAAAGACTGCACCGCATGAAACAACACCAGTACAAGCAGGAACCTCACTACTCGCTTCGATATTAATATCTTCAGCGTCTCTTGTTTCGGCAGCAATAACGCACCACTTATCATAAAGAACAAAGGCACTGCAATCTTATCCAACGCGGAAATCATCAACATCAGCTTCACCTCCAGGCTCTCTCCTGTCGATTGAAACGGAAAGTGGTAGGCTGGGGTATGATTAAAAATCACCAATAAAATCGCAACAAGTCGCAACACATCAAAATAAACCTTGTGCCGTTCTGTAAGCATGACGGCAAAGATACGCTTTCGGAATCCGCAAGTCAAGCACACAAACGGCTATAATTACAGAATATTCTGGCAGCCGGTACATCGGTTCGTTTATAAATGAACACAACTCTGTTCTTCTTTAAGTTGTTCAAATAAGATACTATGCAGAAATCTGTTTTGCGGATTCCGAAATCGAGTGTTATGAAATCAAAAGAACGAGCAGCGTTAGAAGTGTTACTCAGCACCGGCATTGATATATTGGAGGCGGCCCTGGTGGCAAAAGCGGCTATGGAAGCAGGCGGCGCCCGGATTCGTCAGAAAGTGAACCTTTCTGCCTACGCCGAGGTTCGAGCTTCCGAAACTACAGCGCTCAGGGCATTGAAGCGCAGCAAGAAAATCATTGCGCTAGGTGTGGAAGCCTTGAAGCAGCAGGAGCGGACGGTTTCGTTTGAGAAGGCGGTGGAAGCGGCATTGGAGGCTCGGAAAGACAGGAGGACAAGGACGGTGTACGATTTCCGGTATTTTACGCGGAGGTTTATGAAGCGGTGTCCGGGGCTGGAGCGGCGGCGGGTGGGGAGCATCACGCCGCAGGAGTGTGCGGGGTATATTGAGCAG
>JAZRKY010000063.1:0-4711 GCA_045646585.1 Faecousia sp.
TCACAGAACGACATGGCTACGATCCGACTTATCATCAGCAGACCACGACGGGAGTGGTTGTCGTGCTTGTGCACGCGCAGGTGATCGGTCAGCTCGTTGATGCGAGCAGTCAGGATAGCGATCTGTACCTCAGGAGAACCGGTATCGCCCTCGTGGGTAGCATTTTCCAGGATTACCTGGGTCTTTTTTTCCTTCTGGATCATTGTTTTTTCCACCTTTTTTAGAATTTACCTCGTGCCAAGTCGGGGTTGGTGAAATGCCGTTCGGCTTTATCCCTCAACTGAGCTACGGGCATAGAAATATCGTCTGGCAAACGCCAGCTGGAACATCATACCATAATGTTTCCCAAAAGTAAAGAAAAATTTTCATTTCTTTGGGTATTTTCTAAGCTTTTTCCCGGAAAATTACGCAAAACACTGCCGTACTTGCTCCGCATTTGTCTGAATTTCCGTCTTGAGCGCCTCCAAGGAGGCAAATTTCTTTTCCGGGCGGAGGAATTTATAAAACAGCAAATGCAGCTTTTTTCCGTAAATATCCCCTTCAAAGTCCAAAAGCCACGGCTCAACGGTAATATGGCTGCCGTTAACGGTAGGCCGTACACCCACATTGGTTACTGCCAGGTATTCTTTATTTTCTACGATGGCTTTGCAAGCATAAACACCGTGTTTTAGGCAAATCACACCCTCGGGAAGCTGCAAATTTGCCGTAGGAATACCGATGGTATGCCCCAGTCCTCTGCCGTGGACAACCCCGCCGCTAAGAAGATGGGGATGCCCCAAAAAGGAAGTGGCTTTTTCCATTTCTCCCCGTTCTATCAGCTCCCGAATATAGGTAGAACTGACCCGAACGCCATCTATCACCTGCTGTGGCACAATGGCATAAGGAAGCTTTCTTTTTTGGCAAAAGCTTTCCAATTCTTGCGCCGTTCCCATACCCCCTGCGCCAAAGCGGAAATCACTGCCGCACACAAAGCCTGCCGCACCGTTTTCCATAAGGTCAGAAAGGAAAGCAGACCAGTGGGTGTTCTTTAGCTTTTCATCAAAGGGCAACTCCACTACCCTATCCATTTTATAGCCATAAAGCAGCAATCTGCGATTCTCTAAGCTATTCAAAAGTGCAGGCTTCTCCCCGGAGACCAAGCTATCCGGGTGGGTGGTAAAGGTGATCACGCCGGCATCGCAGTCATTTTGTTCCGCCAGTTCCCGGCAAGCGCCCAAAAGCGCCTGATGCCCCAAGTGAACACCGTCGAAAAAACCCAATGCGTAGATTGTCTTTTTCTGCATATTCCCTCTCAAACTTCAAAAAAGCTCTTTACAGTCGTCATAACCCCATTTTCTACCTTGGCAAGCATTAAAAACGCCCCGGATGGGCTGTATGCCCGGTATATTCCATCAGCCAACACGATAGAAAAGCTGTTGCCGTTGCGGCAGCGCTTTTCCTGATTGGCTGTAAGCACAATCTTAGGATGCTCTGTAAACATAGAATCCACCGGCAGCAAATAATTCCCCGGGGCTTCTGTGGCAACCAATTCTTCCAGCTTTACCGCATTTTCCAGCGTATATGCGCCGGCAGAAATCCGCCGCAGAGCCGCCATACAGCCGCCACAGCCTAAAGCAGCGCCAATATCCTTGCACAAGGTGCGGATATAAGTACCCTTGGAACAATGGACCAAAAGGGTAGCCTCTGCGCCGTTAAAATCCTGACATTCCAGGCGAAAAATGGTAACACGCCGGCTTTGGCGCTCCACTTCCCTGCCCTTACGGGCAAGGTCGCACAGCTTCTGTCCGTTTATCTTAATTGCCGAGTACATAGGGGGAATTTGGTCAATCTCCCCCCGGAAGCTTTCCAGCACCTGTTCTAACATTTGCGCCGTTACAGACACCGGGCGTTCTTCCAGAATGGTACCTGTAATGTCCTCTGTGTCGGTGGTAATTCCCAAGCGCAGACGGGCAATATAGGTCTTTTCTGCGTGTTCAAAAAACTCCACACCCCGGGTAGCCCTGCCCACAAAAACAGGCAGCACCCCCGTTGCCATAGGGTCTAATGTGCCGCCGTGGCCAATCCGCCGGGTTTTGAAAACGCCCCGCAGCTTGGCGGTAATATCTTGGCTTGTCCAGCCCTCGGGCTTGTCTACGATTACAATTCCGTTCATCTTTCTTGCACCTCAAAACAGCACCGTTTAAGGCCCCCTTGTGCAAAGGGGGCTGTCGCCGCAGGCGACTGGGGGATTGTTCTATCAATCCCTCCGTCACGGCTTTGCCGTGCCACCTCCCTTTACACAAGGGAGGCTTTGGTGCATATCCTTTTTAATTTCTACTCTAAATTAGGCAAAGCGGCTAAGAGTTTCTGCATTGCCTCCTCCATAGTTACATCTGCCATACCGGCGCCGGCTGCGCCCTTATGACCGCCGCCGCCTAATTTCTCACAAACCGCCGCTGCATTATAGCCCGGCACAGCCCGCACAGAAAAGCCGGTATGCCCCTCATTATCCTGCCGCACCGTTGCCGACATTTTTACGCCCTCAATAGAGCGCAAAAAGCCGGAGAGGTTGCCCATATCCTCGTCGGCAAGACCTAACTTTTCCTGAATATCTGCCGGGATAGCGCAAACCACAATCTTTCCATCCTGCAACACCTGCATATTTTCCACAACCCAGCTTTGCAACCGCAAACGCCCCAAAGTTACGGTATCGAAAAGCCGCTGGTTGATCTTAAAAATGTCAGGACTTACATAGGCGCACTCGGACGCCAGCGCAAAGCTGTTGCCGGTGGCATTGGCATAGCGAAAACAGCCTGTATCTGTGGCCACCGCCGTATAAAGGGCATTGGCGATAGGAATATCCAGCTCCACATCCAAGAGAGACAAAATATCATAAATAATCTCACTGCAAGCGGCGGCGGTGCTATCTACCAGCTCTCTGTCTGCAAAGGGCGTTCCCGAACCGTGATGGTCGATCCGCAGATCAATTTTTTCTGCCAAATGGCGGATTTCCTCGGGAATCATCCGGGTTCCCGCCACATCCACAGCCACCAAAATATCCGCTTCCTCTGTCTCAGGCTTTGTCAGCCCCTCCACAAGATACTGAAATCTCTCCGTAATTTGGGGATTTTCCAATACGAAAGCGGTCTTTCCTATCTGCCGCAGACCTAAGCAAAGGGCAGCGGCAGAGCCTAAGGTATCTCCATCGGGACCGCTGTGGGTGATAATGGTAAAACGGTCATTTTCCCGGAGAAAACGGGCGCACTCAGCCCTCGTCAGATTCGTCATCCTGTTTTACCCCCAGGGAGTTAATCAAATTCAGCATTTTTGCGCCATAGGTGATGGAATCGTCCTTTTCCCACTGCAATTCGGGAGTATAACGCAGGTTCAGCGCGCTTCCCAGCTCCCGGCGCAGATAGCCGGAGGCGGATTTGAGTCCTTTGAGGGCATCGTCAGCCCGATCATCCTGCAAAAAGCTCACATAGACCTTTGCCCACCGCAAATCAGGGGTTGCCTCTACACGGGTAACGGAAATCATCGTGTCCTGTACCCGGGGGTCCTTCAAATTACGGATGAGGTTAGACAGCTCCTTTTGGATCTCCTCATTGATTCTTCCAATTCGGTTGGATGCCATAATATCATTCCTTTCGTAATGATAAAGTAATAGATAATAGTGAAGAGAGAATAAATATTGTATGCCTTCGGCACAAATTGAATTCGTTGGCAAAGCCAACACCGCAACTTTTCACTATTCTCTATTCGTTTTTCACTATATAAAACATACACCGCACCGCGAACGCGGCGCGGTGTATATTTTATCTTTTAATTTCCTGCATTACGAAGCATTCAAAGATGTCGCCCTCTTTGATGTCGTTAAACTTGTAAATGCTCATACCGCATTCATAACCGGCAGTAACTTCCTTTGCCGCATCCTTGAAGCGCTGCAAAGAGCCGACCTCACCCTGGTGGATAACGATGTTATCCCGGAGGACACGAACCTGAGCGTCCTTGGTAACCTTGCCGTCCTTAACCATACAGCCGGCAATCGTACCGACAGAGGAAACCTTATAGGTCATACGCACTTCCGCGTGTCCAATGATGGCTTCCTCAAACTGAGGCGCCAGCATACCCCTCATAGCTGCCTCGATTTCGTCGATGGCATCGTAAATAACACGGTAGAAGCGCATATCCACATTGGAGCGCTGACCGCTTGCCTGGGCAGCCGCATCGGGACGGACATTAAAGCCAACGATAATCGCGCCTGCAGTAGAAGCCAGCAGAATATCGCTTTCGTTGATAGCGCCAACGCCGGCGTGAACAACCTTAACACGAACTTCCTCGTTGGAAATCTTCTCCAGGGAAGCCTTGACCGCTTCCGCAGAGCCCTGCACGTCAGCCTTGACGATCAGCGCCAGCTCCTTCATTTCGCCCTCCTGCATACGGGCAAAGAGGTTATCCAGCGTGACCTTCTGCATGGCGTTGGCAGCGGCATCCTTGGCGGCCTGCTTGCGCTGCTCAACCAGCTCACGAGCCATACGCTCGTCGGTAACCGCATTGAATTCGTCGCCGGGAGCGGGAACTTCAGCCAGACCGGTGATCTCAACAGGCACGGAAGGACCTGCGGTCTTCACGGTACGGCCCTTGTCGTTGGTCATCACACGGACACGGCCAACAGCAGTGCCGGCGATCACGATATCGCCCTGATTCAGGGTGCCGTTCTGCACCAGCAGGG
>JAZRKY010000064.1:0-2913 GCA_045646585.1 Faecousia sp.
TGCCCGCCCATTATGTATGGCTGCAAATACTTAAATTTCTCCCGTTCCACCGGCGATATGGATCTCATTTCCCGCCGCACCATTTTGGAGTTGGAGGGGGAAGAAGGACTAAAGCACATTGAAGAGTATGCTGACGGCAGCACCGAACGGGGTAAGAAAATGCGTCAGGCCATTTGCGACAAGATGAAATTCACCTCTTTGGGCTTCCAGACCGTAGACGGTGTTGTGGGCGCTATCGGCTTGGATAAGTGCAAGCTTTGCACCTACTGCTGGAACGGAAAAGGTTAAGGATAAGGAGTATTTTTATGACAGAAAAAAGCTATTCCGAAAGCTACGCAGCGGCAGGCGTAGACATTACTGCAGGCTATAAATCTGTAGAACTGATGAAAAAGCATATTGCCCGCACCAAAAATGCAGGTTGCTTAGACGATGTAGGCGGCTTTGGCGGCTGCTTTGGTCTGGATTTGACGGGCATTTCCGAGCCTGTGCTGGTTTCCGGCACTGACGGCTGCGGCACAAAGGTAAAGCTTGCCATTTTGATGGATAAGCACGACACCATCGGCATTGATGCGGTGGCAATGTGCGCAAACGACATTATTTGTTGCGGCGCAAAGCCTCTGTTTTTCTTAGACTATATCGCCTGTGGCAAAAATTACCCTGAAAAGATTGCATCTATCGTCGGCGGTGTGGCAGAGGGCTGTGTTCAGTCCGGCTGTGCCCTCATCGGCGGTGAAACCGCAGAACATCCCGGTATGATGCCCTTGGAGGATTACGACCTTGCCGGCTACTGCACCGGCATTGTGGATAAGAAAAAGATTATCGACAATAAGAAAATGGCAGCAGGGGATGTGGTAATCGCCCTCCCCTCCTCCGGCGTTCATTCCAACGGCTTTTCTCTTGTAAGAAAGGTCTTTGACATTGAAAATGCCGACCTCCACGCCCCTGTAGAAGCGCTGGGCGGCAAAAGTCTGGGCGAGACGTTGCTGACCCCCACTCGCATTTATGTAAAGCCTGTGCTGGCGCTGCTGGAGCAGGTGGATGTAAAGGGCATTTCCCACATTACCGGCGGCGGCTTCTATGAAAATATCCCCCGCAGCATCCCCGATGGACTGGGCGCAGTTATCGACCACAGCGCCGTTCGGGTACTGCCCATTTTTGACTTGATTGCCAAAACCGGCAATATTTCCGAACGGGATATGTTCAACACCTTTAATATGGGTGTGGGTATGAGCATTGTGGTTTCCGCCTCCCAGCAGGAAAAGGCGCTGGAAATCCTCCGCAGCTTTGGAGAAGATGCTTATGTCATTGGCAAAATCGTCGTTTCTGACGAAAAAATCACCATTATCTGAAAGGGTGAACGGGATGGGTAAAGCAAATATTGCCATTATGGTCTCCGGCGGCGGCACAAATCTGCAAGCGCTGATTGATGCCCAAAATAGCGGCATTTTACATAGCGGGCAGCTTTCCCTGGTCATTTCCAATATCCCCGGCGTTTATGCCTTGGAACGCGCCCAAAAGGCAGGTATCCCCGCCTTTGGTCTTAGCAAAAAGGCTATGGGACAAGCCGCCTTTGAGCAGGAAGTCCATAAACTGTTCCAACAATTTCACATTGACCTTGTGATTTTTGCCGGATTCCTCTGCATTGTAACGGAGGATTTTATCCGGGCATACCCCAGGAGGATTCTGAACATCCACCCCTCCCTGCTGCCTGCCTTTGGCGGCGAGGGTTTTTACGGTCTCCGTGTCCACGAAGCGGCGCTGGAGCGGGGTGTAAAGCTCACCGGCGCAACGGTGCATTTTGTAAACGAAATTGTAGACGGCGGTGAGATTATCGCCCAAAAGGCGGTTGAGATTTTACCCGGAGATACCCCGGAAATACTCCAAAAGCGGGTAATGGAGCAGGCAGAATGGGTACTGCTCCCCCAAGCCGCAGAGGAAATCAGCAGACAAATTACAGGCTAAGAAAGGAAATTCCTATGAATATTTACGAAATCGGCTCGCTTGGCGAAAAGTTAGCCATCAATACCTACCCCGGTCGCGGCATTGTTTTGGGCGTAACCCCTGACGGCACAAAGTCCGTTGCCGCTTACTTTATTATGGGTCGCAGTGTCAATTCCCGAAACCGCATTTTCGCATCCGAGCCGGACGGTATTCGCACCGAGGCCTTTGACCCCAGCTTAATGAAAGACCCTCATTTGATTATTTACCATCCTGTTCGGGAAGCGGGCTGCGGTCTTATCGTAACCAACGGCGACCAGACCGATACCATTTGGCAATATCTTGCCCGAGGCGAAAGCTGGGAAGCGGCGCTGCGCACCCGGATGTTTGAAGATGACGGTCCTAACTGGACACCCCGCATCTCCGGCCTGCTTGCCAAAGATGGCAGCTATAAAATGTCCATTCTGAAGGCAGCAGACCCTGAAGGCGCAGCCTGCGCCCGTTTCTTCTGGGAATACCCCCCGACTGCCGGCTTGGGTCACTTCCTGCACACCTATGTGTGCGACGGCAATCCTGTCATCCCCACCTTCCAGGGTGAGCCGGAACGGGTAGAAATGATGGATGATATAGACGCCTTTACCGAAATGCTGTGGAACAACTTAAATCCCGATAATAAAATCTCTCTGTTTGTACGCTATACCGACCTTGCCACCGGCCGTTATGAACAGAAGATTCTCAATAAGCACATATAAGGAGCATAAAAATGAAGGAATTTGAACTGAAATACGGCTGTAACCCCAACCAAAAGCCTGCAAAGCTCTATATGCACGACGGCAGCGACCTGCCCATTACCATTTTGAACGGTCGTCCCGGTTACATTAACTTTATGGACGCGCTGAACTCCTGGCAGCTTGTCAAAGAATTGAAGGAAGCTACAGGTATGTCCTGCGCCACCTCCTTTAAGCACGTCTCCCC
>JAZRKY010000065.1:0-9727 GCA_045646585.1 Faecousia sp.
ATCAACATCCCTGTCATTTCTGAGGCTGGTGACTATATTTGCTACATTACCTTCGGTACTGTAAGCAGTGTCTACGTGGATGAGCTGCTGGTCGTTTCTGAGCTGGATGTTGTTTTGGCTAGCGACGAAGAGGATAAAGCTGCTGCCAATGCAGTCATCGAGCAGATCAAGGCGATCGAAACTGCACCTAACGGCGAAGAAAAGCGGGATATGATCCTGGCTGCCAGAGCGGCATTTGACGCACTGACTCAGGTCCAAAAGGATTTGGTAGACAGACGGGTTGTTGGCGAAGCCAATACTCTGGTGAACTACTATGATGTGCTGATGGCTACTCCTATTCCTGGAGTTGCACAAATCGGCGACGTGCAGTATGCCACCTTGGAAGAAGCTATTGCAGCGGCACAGGAAGGCGACACCATTGTTCTGTTGACCGATGTGACTCTGGAAAATGGCATTACTCTGAACAATGTTATTTTGGATGGTAATAACCATACTCTGACTGTAACCAATGCGGGCGGAATGGCGCAGGATGAAGAAAAGGCTGCGATTTTCAGCACAAATGGTCTGACAGTCAAGAACTTGACAATCAAGGGCGGCGCATATGGTATCTATGTCAATGCGTATAACGGTTCGAATACCGTTGATGTCCTGACGAGCGATGTTGTTCTTGAGAATGTCACAATTTTGGAGAGCTGCAGAGCATTCAATGTAACCAATAACTATAAGAATGAAAACAACGTTATTACGGTTACGAATAGCACCTTTGCCGGTAAGATTAGCCACGCTGGCAATATGACTGCAACCTTTACGGGCTGTACATTCAGTACCAACGAAAGCGTAAAGGGCAATAAGCTGGAACCTCACGGTGCCTTGGTGCTTAATACTTGTACCTTTAATAGCGGCTACGAATTGGTAGTTACCGATCTTGAGGGTATCGGCTTGACGGCTGGCATCAGAAAGGATAGGGCAACAACTGTTGAAGCACCCGAAGGATACAGGTGGAATGTTGTAGGCAAGTTGGTTGCAGTAGAGGAACAGGAAATGAACCCGGCAGACAAGGATGAAACTGATACCGGAGTGAATGACGCTGGTGATAATGACCAGAACAAGATCTTTGGCTTCTTTGAGAACATCCTCGCTTGGTTTGTAAATCTGTTACGTACCATTTTCTCCTTCTTTTTCAAATAAGGATATAAGATAGAAGGCAAAGTGCTAACCGTACAATTTCTGTTGTTTCTCTGATTGCAGTCCTTGCAACGGCAGCATGTACCTTCTTAAAGAAAGAGTACGATTTTATGTCCACAGTTGAGAAAGAGCAAAAGCAAAAATAGTTTTTGGGGCACCGGGGCTTCGGCTCTGGTGCCCTTGATTAACAAGCAGAAATTACGAGGCATCTTTTATGATGCCTCGTAATTTCTTCCTTTTGTATCCTTTTCCTATTTCAATGTTGTTTTGCGTAAGGGGCATAATATCTTCTAAAAAATTAGGAAATGTTTTTTCAATTTTCTATTGATATAGCAGAAAAGTTGATGTATAATAAAATCATCATGTGGTTCCTCGATTTGAATTTATCTTGATCGTCGTTGTTTTGCACAGGTAAGCAATTGGATAAATGCAAACGATAAGAAAAGCTTATGTATGAAGCTTTGCAAAATTAGAAAGCTGAGCATTACAGTGTGAAGGCGTACGGAGTGTAACATTCGAGAATCCCAAGATTGGAAAAGGAGAGTAAAACATGAAATCAGTTCTTTGCTATGGGGACTCCAATACATGGGGATGTGTTCCTGGCGTTTTAAGCAGACATCCTGCGCATGTTCGCTGGACAGGCGTGATGGCTGATGCCCTGGGTGAGGAGTATCACATTATTGAAGATGGCATCAACGGCAGAACTACTGTGTGGGATGACCCGGCTAACCAGTGCCGCAATGGTCTGGCGTGTTTGGGGTATTCTCTTTATCGGGCAAAACCGTTGGATCTTGTGGTCCTGATGTTGGGCACAAACGATATGCATTATACCGACGCACAAGGTTACTCTGAGGGCCTTCGCATGCTGGCAAAGCGCATTCTGGAAGCCAATGAGAAGTTTCCTGGTACATCTAAGGTGTTTTTGGAGCAACCAAAATTGTTGCTTGTTTCCCCTATTTCGGCAATAAAGGATAGATTTGCACCTTATACGCAGAAGGTAGCGGAGGAACTTGGAGTTCCGTGGCTGAATGCGGCGGATTTCGCGGAACCCTCACCGGCTGATGGCTGTCATATGGATGAGAAGAATCACAAGGCCTTGGGCCTTGCTATAGCGCAGAAAGTAAAAGAAATATTAGAATAATGGAGGAGTTATTATGAAAGCAGGCTATATTCCCGCAGTTGGAACACCTTTGGATACCAATGGTAATTTGTGCGTAGAGAGTTACAAAAAGCAGATAGAAGATCAGATTGCCGCTGGTGCAGTAGCAATTTTGAGCATGGGTTCTATGGGTATTCAGCCCTATATGAGAAATAGTGTTTGTCCTCAGGTTGCCAAGGCCGCGGTAGAGGCAGTTGCCGGCCGAGTGCCAGTGTTTGTGGGTGCTATGGACTGCTCCATTGCCCGTGCCAAGGAGCGCATGGCAGCAATGGAGGAATTGGATATTGCTGCTTTTGTCCTGACAACGCCCTATTACTATAAATGTACACGGCAGCAGATTATTAATTATTATCAGGCTGTCTGTGCTGCTACCAAGCATCCGGTTTTGATGTATGATCTGGTTGGGGTAACGCAGTCCAAGATTACATATGATATTGTTAAGGAGCTGCTTAGAACTGTACCGAACCTGGCCGGTATCAAATCTGCAGACCTCAATATGTTCCGCAAGCTGAAGCTGGATCCGGAAGTGCCTGAGGACTTTTTGATGGTTTATTCTGGTTTGGATAACTTTGATATTGCCTATAAATGGGGCATTGATAAGTGCCTGGATGGTATGCCTGCCTGCACGCCGGTCAACAGCGGAAAGCTGTTTGCTGCTATGGAGAACAACGACTACGATAAGGCAGCAGAATATCTGAACAATATTATTGACCTGCGTGACTTCTTTGTGGCAAGAGACCTGTGGCCTTCCTTCAGCACGGCAATGAACATGCTGGGTTATGAAGGAAATTTTGCGCCTGATTATATTTCTTCCATTCAAGAGAAGTATATTCCTGAGATTCGGGAAGAACTGATTCGCATTGGCGAGCTGTGAGAATAAAAGTTAATTCTATTGTAGTAAAAGCTAAGAAGTAGTTGTTCTCAGCGAATATAGAATAATCCTCACTTTCGGTTATATGCATATGGAGAAAGTACCTGTGCTTATCTCAAGAGTATTCGTAACTGGGTGTGTCGCTGTTGCGAAGACTGGTGTGGATACTGATTTGCATTATGTAGTGTGTCGTCAGTACCTGACCAAGGATCGGTTGGGTGAGGGGAACACATAAGTGTCATTGGCTTTTGCCTTTTGCTGTTTTAGAACGTCTACCGCCTGCTCTGAAATAGAGATGGTGCGGTAGGCGTTCTTTGTTTTCTGCGGCGCTTCCGTTATGATGCCATTCACCCTTGCTACCTGCCGCTTGACGCGGATAACCTGATTTTTGAAGTCGATGTCCGACCATTTGAGCCCCGGCAGTTCTCCTCGGCGCAGGCCCGTAGATAGCTCGATATAGTACATCTCATACACGCCGGTGTTCCTCGCTTTGCCCAGGAAGGCCTGCAGTAGCTCGGCAGGGACAGTCTGCATCTTCTTGCGTTCCTGCTTGGGCAGGGCTACTGCTTTGCAGGGACTCTCCAGATAATCTTCTGTGCCATGGCAAAGTCCATAGCAGAGGAGATAACCTGATTGATATTCTGCACCGTCTTTGCAGATAGTCCCTTTGGCCTGCTTTGGGATCTGATGCGTTCCACCCGCCCGTTGGCCAGAAGCTTACGGTAGAACTTTTGCAGTTCCGTTGTAGTCAGCTTCTCGATGGGCAGATTTCCAATATTCGGAGCGGTGTGGTTATCGATGTGCCCGCGATAGGATTGGTGGGAGAACGGTCGCACCTTCACGGTTTCTACATTCTCAAACCACATATCCAACCATTGACCTACCATGTACTTGCCGGCCTTAGAGAAGTCTAACCGTTCCACTGCGGCAATCGCTTGCCTTTTGCGCTTCTATATTGTATATTAAAAGGCAGAAAGGCAGGAGAAAAGAAATGGAAAAACAAACCCGACTTGCCCGCAAGGGTGTATCTTGCGAAAAAAGCGCCCAATATGCCAAAAAACTGGCAAAAATGATTGAATGTAAGACCGTGTGGACTTTTGATGGGGAAAATAACGCCGAATTTCAGCGGTTTTATCTTTTGCTGGATGAAATGTTCCCCAATCTTGCCCAAAAGGCGAAAAAGCTGATTTTTGGCGGCGGCTGTTTTGTTTATGTAATTGAGGGTAAAAACGCGAAAAAGAATATTATGCTGATGTCTCACCACGATGTGGTGGATGGGGATGAAACCTGGCAGACAGAGCCCTTTGCGGCGGTGGAAAAGGACGGTTATCTCTACGGCAGAGGCACAATCGACACCAAAACGCCCCTTTTTGCCGAGCTGCAGGCGGCAGAAGAGCTGCTGACAGAGGGCTATGACTTTGAGGGAATCAATCTGTACATCGGCTCTTCCAATAACGAAGAGGTCTGCGGCGATGGAATGGTGCTTGCCGCCCGGTACTTTTTGGACAAGGGCATCCATTTTTATGCCGTTATTGACGAGGGCGGCGCTATCACCGAGGGGCAAATTCCCGGTGTAAGCTGCAAAAGCGCGGTGGTGGCTGTCCACGAAAAGAGCAGACATTTGTTTCGTTGTAAGGCAGAAACAGATGCCAAAGGCCTCTGCGGCTTCGGCGGTCATACGGACAGCCCTATTGAGCGGCTGAGCCGTTTTATCACCGAGGTCAGCGAGAAAAAGGATAAAATCTACAAGGGGAAATTCTATCCCGAGGTGCAAGCCACCTTCCAGCGCCATGTGCCGTATATGACCTTTCCTATGAACTTCCTGTTTGGAAATGTGAGGCTTTTTTCGTCCATTATTAAGAAAATTATGATGGGGATTCCTGCTGCCAGCGCTATGCTCTCCACCGGGCTTTCCTTTACCAATGTTACCGCCGGCGACCCCCGCAATCCCCAAATTCGGGCAAAAACTGCCCAAACGACAATGTTCTTGCGTTGTATTCGGGAAGAAGATTTGTACCAGGGCCTTGAGAAAATTAAGGCGATTGCCGCAAAATACGGCGTTACTATTGAGGAAACGGAACGGGATTACTGCACCCCCACAGATTTTGAGGGAGAAGCCTATAAAACTGTGGAAACCTTGCTTCACGAAAACTTCCCCGATGTGGCAGTTGCGCCTTTCCTGCTGACGGCGGGAACAGATGCAAGACGCTTTACAGATGTGGCGGATAACATTCTGCGCTTTGCGCCCATCGACCTGAATAAAAAACAGTTTGCTACGATTCACAATGCAGATGAGCATATCGGTATCGAAAACATCGGTCAGTGTGTGGTCTTTTATAAAGACCTCATCCAAAGAATATAAAGAGGGAAGATAAGTGAAAGTGTTGGTCAGCGCCTGCTTGTTGGGCGAAAACTGCAAATATGACGGCGGAAATAACTATAATACTGCCGTTGCCGAATACATAAAGGGCAAAGAGGTCATTCCCATTTGCCCGGAGCTGATGGCGGGGCTGGGCTGCCCCAGAACGCCTATCGAAATTGTAAACGGTGTAGTGATGGATAGTAACGGCAACAGCGTTGATGCGGCTATCCGGGATGCCGTTGCCCGGGCGATGGAGCAGATTGCCGAAGAAGACATCGCTTGCGCTATTTTACAGTCCAGAAGCCCCACCTGCGGCGTCAATCAGATTTATGACGGTAGCTTTTCCCGAAAACGAATCACCGGCTCCGGCGTATTCGCCCAAGCCCTGAAGAGCGCCGGCATAAAAGTCATTGATGTGGAAGATATAGAAAAATATCTGTGAAAAACATCGCCTAAGGTGAAGTTGTAAGATAAAAGTAGACAACATGGTGGTTTTCCATGTGTCTACTTTTATCTTACAACTTCACACCCGGGAGGTCTTTTTTATGAAAAGGGAGAGGAGAAAAGCGGTGTCGCCTGCAGCTGATACAGCCCCACGCAAACGGCGGGAGCAAGCCTCCGCCCTATGGATTCTAATGATGATGCAAAAAATGTAGGGGTCGATGCCTACGACACCCTGCAACAAAAAATATCCCTCGAACTTGTTTCCGAGGGGGGTTGTATATGTAGGGGCGGCCATTGGTCGTCCGCTGCCGCAGTGCAGATTCGTACAAACGGACGAGCAATGCTCGCCCCTACAATTAGTAATGACTTTAACTTAATGACATTGGGTTTTTGTATGATTAAATGCTCTCCGTACAGACTATAGTGTACGGTAAGGCATTGTGTGATGGCTGCGGAGAATAAATTTAGAGGCGGATAGGGCGAAAAAGGTTGAAATATGTCGCAGCTTGTTATAGAATAACCTTATATAATCATATAGGGGTGATTGCATTGGATACTGAGAAAAAAGAATCCGCGCCAGAACAGGAAAACGAAATCCTGACCGATGAAACCATAGAAAAAGAAGAGCCTGCTGCCGTTGAAGCAGAAGAGGAGACACCTGTTGAGGGGATTCCCGCTGAGGAAGCACCTGCTGAGGTGGTAGAAGAAACACCTGCTGAAGCAGAGGAAGAGTCTGCCGAGGTGGTAGAAATGAAAGAGGAAAAAAAGCCCGTTAAGGGGAAGGTAATCCTTGCCTGCATTTTGGCGGCAGTGGTGTTAATCGGGGGTATTCTCCTTTTGTGCTTGGGCGGCTTGGGCGACACAAAGCCTGTGGAAACTGACCCTACTACCCAGCCTACCGAGCCTCCCAAGGTGTACAGCGCAGGCTTTGTTGCCTCTGTAACCCCCGATGCTGAGTACTACGATGAAGCAGGGGAAGCATTAGGTACACTGCTCCGTGGTACCGAGGTGCAGTATCTTATAACTGACGATGGAAAAATCGAACTGCTTATAGACGGCGAAATTGCCTATTTGCAGGAAGGGGCAAGCGTTGTTTCCGATATGGCTGCGGTCATTCCTGTTCATACCTTGTATGTGCAAAGCGCCGTAAACCTGAGAGATATTGACGCCAAGCTCCTTGCGCCTTTGGCGGATAAGGGTATGGCGGTGCTGGTAACCGGCTATGACTATTTGGATGAAGAAGGCAACGCCCATATGTACAAGGTGGATATGGACGGTCAAGAAGGCTACATTATGCCCTGGTATCTTACCGATAATGCAGAGGATGCCCTCTTAAATTACGACAACGGCACCTACGAAAAGCACGCCAACCGAGGCGACCGCTACGGTGGCGGCGGCGCGGCAAACTTAGACTACTATCCCAGAGAAAAGGGCGAAATCGAGGGAAATGTGATGCCTGAGGAATGCCGCTCCCTGTATATTGCCTCCTGGAATGTGGGGAAAATTGACCAATATTTGCAGGTTGCCAAAAATAGTGGTATCAATACCTTTGTCGTGGACATTATGGACGGCTCTGCCATTGGCTATGCTGCCGATGTTATGAAATACTATTCTCCCTCTGCGGCAAAGAATGCGGCCAACTCCGTGGAAAAATATCAGAAGGCAATCCAAAAAATCAAGGATGCGGGCTACTATGTTATTGGTCGAATTACCACCTTTAACGATTCCTTCTTTATTAAGGATCACCCGGAAACGGCCATTACCGACAATAACGGAAATGCCCTGAAGCTTTCCAAGTCCTACTGGCCCACGGCCTATAACCGGCTCATTTGGCAGTATAAGGTAGACCTTGCGGTGGAAGCGGTTGAGCTGATGGGCTTTAACGAAATTCAGTTTGACTATGTTCGTTTCCCCGACCTGACCTCCAAATATGAAAAGGAAGGCACTATCGACTACCACAATACCTATGGCGAAACCAAAGCCCAGGCAATTCAGCGGTTTTTGATGTATGCTGCGGACCGTATCCACGAAAAGGGCGCATACATCAGCGCCGATGTCTTTGGCGAGGCTGCCAATCCCTATGTAACGGCCTACGGTCAGTACTGGCCTGCCATCAGTAATGTGGTGGATGTGATCAGCGGTATGCCTTACCCCGACCATTACGCAAAAGAGGGCAGCTGGGTGCCTTGGCTCCATCCCTACGATACCATTTACCGTTTTGGCACTACGGCTATGAACCGCCAGACCGAGACCTCCACACCTGCCATTGTCCGCACCTGGATTCAGGGACACGACACCACCTGGAAAACCCCCAATGCTACTTACGGCGCAACGGAAGTGGCGGCGCAGATTAAGGCGCTGCGGGATTCCGGCTGTTCCGGCGGCTATATGGTTTGGGGCGCATCGCTGAGTAAGTGCAAGACCCTTGTGTCTGCCTTCGCACCCCCCGAGGGTGAATAAACCGGCAAAATAATGTTCAATAAGGGTCTGTTGCGTCGTTTGCAACAGACCCTAAAATTATGCCAATGTCTATTCCCTACAGATGTAAGGGCGACAATCTGCCGTCCGCGGGCGATTCGTGAATGGCCCCTACAACGTACCCCGTAGGGGAGGGTATCTGTCCCACACACCGCGCCCTTGTAGGGGCGACAATCTGCCGCCCGAATGTCATTCTGCGCGAAGCATCGAAGCTGCGAAGTCGAAGAATCTACGCATTATCGACCCCTACAATTCTTCTGTATTTTTCCTGCACCCCATAGTGGATTGCCACAAATTGACAATATAATAAGCCTACACCGGGTAGAATATGCCATATAACGACCATCCGGGAGGCATCTTATGAGAAAAAATGTTGTCGATTACAGGGAATTTCGGCTGAGCAGGCTCAATGAACCCCGCTTTTCCCACCTGAAGCTGCTGTTTGGCTGGGTGGTGTATTTCATACTCTTTTATTTGACGGAGCGCTTCATTCCTGCGGAAAGCTGCCACCCGGTGCATATGTTTTTGGATGACCTGATTCCTTTTTGCGAGTGGTTTTTGATTCCTTATGTATTTTGGTACGGGCTGATTGTATATTCCCTCTGGTGGTTTGCCTGGCATAATATTCACAGCTTCAGGCGTCTGCAAACCTATTTTATCATCGTCCAGCTTTTGGCGACGGTCTGCTATGTTCTCTATCCCACCCGGCAGGATTTGCGCCCCGGGGCATTTGAAAACAGCAATATCCTCACCCAAGGCGTAGCGGTACTGTACGCCATCGACACCAACACCGGCGTCTGCCCCTCGCTGCATGTAGCCTGTTCTGTGGGCATTTTCTCCGTATGGTCAAAGGAAAGGGGGGTGCATTGGGGCTATAAAGCCTTTATATTGGTTGTATCAAGCCTTATTTGCCTTTCCACAATGTTTATTAAGCAGCACTCGGCGGTGGACTTTTTTGCCGCGCTTCCGGTGTGCCTGATTGCGGAAACTATCGTTTACCGGGACCGTTACTTTGGTATAAAAAAGCATTTCCTATAAAGCAATAAGAGTCTTGGCTCTCCCTACGAGGTTACGCTGCGGTGCAAAAAATGTAGGGGCGGCCATTGGCCGTCCGAAAAAGGTTGCAGGTTGTGCAATATTGCAGGTGTGGTACGGACGAGCGATGCTCGCCCATACGAGGGGAAATGTAGGGGCGATTCAAGAATCGCCCGCGGGCGCATCGTGATGC
>JAZRKY010000066.1:0-9705 GCA_045646585.1 Faecousia sp.
AATCACCACATTGCCGCCCCTATCAAAGGTCTCCTGCAATATAGATGTAAGCTGGGAAAGATAATCCGGACGCAGGCCATGGGTGCGGTCGCCATAGGTAGACTCCATCACCACATAATCCGCCTCAGGTGGTGCCTGAGGATCGCGGATAAGCGGTCTGTCTGTGTTGCCCAAATCGCCGGAAAATAAGACTGTTCTCCTGTCCTTTCCTTCCTCAACTGTCAGCAAAATACTCGATGACCCCAGAAGATGACCCGCATCTATAAAAGTAGCGCGTACACCATCGCACACCGTCATTGTCTCCCCATAACCACAATAAG
The DNA here is from genome assembly GCA_045646585.1 of Faecousia sp. Classification (GTDB taxonomy): domain Bacteria; phylum Bacillota; class Clostridia; order Oscillospirales; family Oscillospiraceae; genus Faecousia. The sequence goes on from JAZRKY010000066.1 coordinate 321, forward strand.
TAAATTGCTTCAATGACTGTTCCACATCTGCCATTGTGTAAAGAGGAATATAGACTTCTTCATCCGCCCGCTTCGCTTTCCGGTTGCGCCATTGGGCTTCAAACTCCTGAATGTGGGCAGAATCTCTCAGCATAACATTACACAGACGGAAGGTTGCCTCTGTTGAAAATATTTTACCTTTGAAGCCCTTTGCCACCAACGCCGGTATCTTACCGGAGTGGTCCATATGGGCGTGCGTCAGACAAACCGCATCCAATTCCCCGGGTGTTACAGGCAGGGCGTAATTTTCATATGTATCTACCCCCTGCTCCATACCGCAGTCGATGAGTATTTTTCTGTTACCAACCTTCAGTAGTGAACAAGAGCCTGTTACCTCATGGGCAGCGCCTAAAAATGTAAGCTTCATACAAAATCCTCCTTTGAAAAAAGCAAAGCTGTGAGGCAGTATATGCCCCACAGCCGTCTATCATTCTATCCAGCTAAATGTCGCCGGAAGCAAGGTTACTTCGCCGTTTTGAACGGAAAGCATACCATTTTTACAGTTGCCTCTGCGGGTCTTTCCGTCAATAACTATACGGGCTTCACCGTCGGACAGGGCTGTTGTGATATCAATATGCCCAGCGAGAATTCCCATATATCCGGTAATCGTTCTCACTGTAACAGATTCCGCTTGACCGTCAAAGAACACGCCGTCAGGGGTAACGATGTTCAGATGAAAGGTTTTCATTACTGCTCACCCTTCCACTTTTCCACCACTTCGTCGATAGAGCCTACAAACAGGAAGTAGGATTCGGGAATTTCGTCGTGCTTACCCTCGATAATCTCCCGGAAGCCCCGGACAGTTTCCTTTAGCGGTACATACTTGCCTTCATAACCCGTAAATTGCTCAGCAACAGAGAAAGGCTGAGAAAGGAATCTCTGCACCTTACGGGCGCGGTTAACGGTGAGCTTATCCTCATCGCTGAGCTCATCCATACCCATAATCGCAATAATGTCCTGCAACTCCTTATACCGCTGCAAAATCTGCTTAACGGCAAGAGCAGTATCGTAATGCTCCTGACCTACCACCTGCGGGGTGAGAATACGAGAACTGGAGCTAAGCGGATCAACAGCGGGATAAATGCCCAACGAAGCAATACCGCGATCCAGCGCGGTTGTAGCATCCAAGTGGGCAAAGGTGGTAGCAGGCGCAGGGTCAGTATAGTCGTCCGCAGGCACATAGACTGCCTGAACGGATGTAATAGAGCCATTTCTTGTGGAGGTGATTCGCTCCTGCAACGCGCCCATTTCCGTTGCCAAAGTAGGCTGGTAGCCTACAGCGGAGGGAATACGGCCCAACAGTGCGGAAACCTCAGAGCCAGCCTGGGTGAAGCGGAAAATATTATCAATAAACAGCAGCACATCCTGATGCTTTACATCTCTGAAATACTCCGCCATTGTCAGACCCGAAAGACCCACACGCATACGGGCTCCGGGAGGCTCGTTCATCTGACCGTAGACCATTGCGGTTTTGTTGATAACGCCGGATTCGGTCATTTCCCGATAGAGGTCATTGCCCTCACGGGTACGCTCGCCAACGCCTGTAAAAACAGAAATACCGCCGTGGGCTTTGGCAACATTGTTGATAAGCTCCATAATCAGAACGGTCTTACCAACACCTGCTCCACCGAACAGACCAATCTTACCGCCCTTGGCATAGGGGCAAATCAGGTCAACAACCTTAATGCCGGTTTCCAAAATCTCCGTACCCAGCGCCTGCTCATCGTAGGCAGGTGCCGCACGGTGAATAGGCCAGCTTTCATCAGCCGCAACAGGCTTTCCCTGGTCAATCGGCTGACCCAGCAAATTAAACACACGACCAAGGCATTCTTCGCCAACAGGCACACGGATAGGTGCGCCTGTATCAATGGCATCTAAACCACGGCGCAAACCGTCTGTTGCATTCATTGCGATACAGCGCACCACATTATCTCCAATATGCTGGGCAACCTCAGCAACAACCGTCATCTCCCCATTGGGGATTTCAATAGCGGTCAAAAGCGCCGGCAAATTTTCCGCAGAAAAGCGAATATCCAGCACAGGTCCCATAACCTGAATGACCGTACCCACATTCTTGGGCATAGGCTTCAACTCCTTTTGCTATTATCGGGTCAAACACCCGCAACAATTTCCGTAATTTCCCGGGTAATGGCAGCCTGCCGTGCCCGGTTAAGCTGCAAACTCAAATCTTCAATCATTGTGTCTGCATTTTGGGTGGCAGAGCCCATAGCAGAGCGTCTGGCCGCCTGCTCAGAAGCCCGGCTCTCGCACAATGCGCCGTAAATCACGCCGCCAAGGTATTCGGGGATAATCGCAGAGAGCACTGTCTCCGGGTCAGGCTCGTAGAGCATCTTCCCTCGCCTACCCTCTGCGGAAGTATTCTCTATCGGCAAAAACTGCAACTGCTTAGGGGTTTGGGTCAGAGCAGAGACAAACTGCGTATACCGAATATAGATTTTGCTATACTTTCCGTCAAGATACGCCCGGCACAGCATTTGCGCCATTTGGAAGCAATCCTCTGCAGTCAGCTTCTCCGCAGACAGATAGATGTCGGACACAAGCTCCATAGACCTGCTTGTGCAATATTCCACAGCCTTCTTGCCAATAGGCAAAATCAGCCCATTTAAGGTTGATAGTGGCTTTAGAATATTGCTATTATAGCCGCCAGATAAACCACGGTCGCCGGCAATAACCACATATAGCGCCTGACCCTTTTCGTTTTCCGCCATATAGGGAGAATGAATTTCCTCATTTCCAGAGGCAATGTTATTGATGGTCTCGTAAAGACATTCAGAATAGGGGCGTACGGTGATGGCTTGATTTTGCGCCTTGCGCAGCTTAGAGGCAGCGACCAACTCCATCGCGCGGGTGATTTGCCGGGTTGACTCCATACTGCGTATTCTGTTTTTAATAGACTTTGCAGATACGCCAGCCATAGAAATCTCCTTTACACCGCAATTTCGTAATCTGCAAGAAGGGCATTCAGCGCATCCTGCAACCGTTTTTCTGTATCTTTCTCTAATTTGCAGGTGGCGTGAATTGTCTCCGGCAGATCGGGATATTTAAGGGTAATATGCCCATTTAAGCGCTTCTCAAACTCAGGAATCTGCGCAACAGTGAGCTTATCCAAATAGCCGTTGATAACCGCGTACAAAATGCACACCTGGAAGGCAACATCCTGGGGAGAGTTATTCTTCTGCTTTAGAACTGCCACAATTCGCTCACCGAGGGCAAGACGCTGCTTGGTATCTTTATCCAAATCGGAGCCAAATTGGGCAAAGCTCTGCAATTCACGATACTGGGAGTACAACAGCTTCAAGCTACCGGCTACCTTTTTCATTGCCTTAATCTGGGCAGCGCCACCTACACGGGAAACAGAAATACCGGGGTTAACAGCCGGCATAATGCCTGCGTTAAACAGCTCTTCCTCTAAGAATATCTGACCGTCGGTAATAGAAATAACATTGGTGGGAATATAGGCAGATACATCACCTGCTTGGGTCTCAATGATCGGCAAAGCCGTCAAGCTGCCGCCGCCCTTCTCCCGCGACATATGCGCCGCACGCTCCAAAAGTCTGGAGTGCAGGTAAAATACATCACCGGGGTATGCTTCCCGACCGGGAGGACGGCGAATAAGCAAAGAAATAGCTCGGTATGCCACTGCGTGCTTGCTCAAATCGTCATAAATGACCAGCACATCCTTGCCCTGGTGCATAAAGTATTCACCCATCGTACAGCCGGAGTAAGGCGCTATATACTGCAACGGCGCAAGCTCCGAGGCAGTAGCGGATACAACGATTGTGTAATCCATCGCCCCACCCAGTGTCAGATTGTTTACAATCTGCGCAACAGTAGACCGCTTCTGACCAATGGCAACATAAATGCAGATAACATTCTTGCCCTTTTGGTTCAAAATGGTATCCGTAGCTATGGTGGTCTTGCCGGTCTGGCGGTCGCCGATAATCAGCTCACGCTGACCCTTGCCAATAGGAATCATAGAGTCGATGGCCTTAATGCCTGTCTGCAAGGGCTCATTAACCGGCTCTCTGTCCATAATGCCGGGGGCAGGCGCTTCGATGGGATGGTAACCTTCTGCGGTTATCGGTCCTTTACCGTCAATGGGCTCACCCAGGGCGTTCACAACGCGACCGATAAGCCCATCGCCAACAGGCACGGAAACCACACGGCCTGTCCGTTTTACCTGGTCGCCTTCCTTGATTCCCTCATCATTACCGAGAATAACGATGGAAACCGCCTCTTCCTCAAGGTTTTGCGCCATACCGTATGCGCCGTTGGGGAACTCTACAAGCTCACCTGCCATACACTGATGCAAGCCAGATGCTCTGGCGATACCATCGCCTACCAGCATAACCGTACCGGTTTCGCTGACTTCCAATTTATTCTCGTAATTTTTAATTTGGCTGCGAATCAGCCTTGTAATCTCTTCAGGTTTCAATTCCATACTTAAATTTCCTGCTTTCTACTTCAAAAAGCGGTGTTTTTCAGCACTTCTGCCATAGAAGACAGACGGTTAGCCACTGTTCCGTCAATTTGTTGATCATCGTAATCTATGCGGATACCGCCAATGCACTTTGTATCAACCGTGCAGCAAAGCTGCACATTTTTACCCGTCAGCTTATCCAGCTTTTCCTTAAGGCGCATCTTCTGCGTGTCGTCAAGAGCAATTGCAGATACAACCGATACCGGCAGTATGCCCATATCGGCGTTATAAAGCTTTTGATAGGCTTGGCAGCAATCTGCAAACAGACGAATCATCCCGCGCTCTGTAATGAGCTTGAGAAAATTGAGCAGATAGGGATGAACCTTGCCTCGCAGGCACGCATCCAGCATCCCTGTCCGTTCCTCTTTGGAAACAGAGGGCGAGGACAGCAGTGTTACAAAATCAGGCTCAGCCTTCAAAATTTCGCAAATGCTATCCATCTCACGCAGAATCTGCGTAGCAACATTCTCCTCTACAGCTAAGTCATAGAGGCTCTTTGCATAAATAGATGCACTATGGTTCATTACTGCTCACCCAATTCGTCAATAAAGCTATCCACTAAGCGCTTCTGATCTGCATCACATAGAGATTTGCCAATCATTTTCTCGGCAATTTCCATTGCTAAATTGGAAATCTCACCTTTGGCTTCCGCTACGGCTTTCTTTTTCTCCTGCTGAATGTCAGCAGAGGCCTTTTCACGGATCGCATCCGCCTCAAGGTTTGCCTGGCGGATAATCTCATCCTCCCGGCTTTGACCACGGAGAATAGCATCCTTAACAAGGCGCTCTGCTTCTTGTGAAGCAAGGGCGAATTTTGCCTCATACGCCGTTTGCAGAGCCTTAGCTTGACGATTGGAATCGTCCGCCTGGCGGTACATATCGTCAATCTCATTTTGTCGGTCCTCTATCATTTGCATAACCGGCTTAAAGAGAACCTTTTTCAGGACAAGAAAGAGGGTTACCGTATTTGCCAGTGTGAACAGCGCCGTCCAGGGATTTACACCCAAAAACGCTTCAAATCCCATTTTCCGGCTCCTTTCTTTGCGTACTTAAAATAGATTAAACGTTAACTGCAAACAGGATCAGGAAAGAGATCAGCAGCGCGTAAATACCGGTAGTTTCGGTAACTGCACAGCCGATAATCATATTGGTACGCAGGTCGTTGGCAGCCTCGGGCTGACGAGCCATACCCTCAAGGGCCTTACCTACAGCATGCCCTTCGCCCAGCGCAGGGCCAATAGAGCCGATGCCCATACAAAAAGCAGCAGCGATTGCGCAGCAAGCCTTCAAAAAAAACGCATTAAATTCCATAATCATTTCCTCCGTTTATAATTACATTTTAATTTACTTCGTTATTAGCAGGCGGTGGACACGCGCCTGAAATATAGACCATACTCAGCAGGCTAAAAACAAACGCCTGCACAAAGCCTGAGAACAGATCAAAATACACCGACAGCACCGCCGGAATACCGTACTGAAAAATCGGGATATCGGTTAATAAGCCGGTAAACTGCAAAACTCCAACGCAGCCTAATACCGACATCACAGCACCAAGGATAATAAACAATCTCCTTTTCTTCTGAAATCCAAAATAACACAGCACCAGTGCCAAAGCAAACAAAACAATCGGCACAACGACGGTTTTTGACAAAAAGCCAATCACCGCAGTAGACAGCAATCCTAAGGCGGTATAGAGGATACTGTTAATGACACCGCCGCCGGCAACATTACCGAAATGACGGAATGCCATAGCGATAGGTTGGGCAATTTCAGAAACGATATTCATCGGTAGCATCACAGCAATGGGCTCGGCAAACCCCTTGAGCCAACCCTTAACACCGTTTGCCTTGATGGACTGATACCATATGATAACGCTTGTCATAATACCCCAGGTCAGCGGCACACTAAGGTCAGCTGTAGCGGAACGGAGAAAGCCGGTCATACCAATTAAGCTGCCAAAAAGGGATGAAAGAAAAATTGTGCCAATATAGGGTGTCCAACGGACATTATGCTTGCCCATTGTACTGCAAACGAGATCCTGCAATATCATAACGCCCTTTTCCGTCAGCACTTGCAGCTTACCGGGTCGTTTTTGCAGATTTTTACCCAGGTAGCACCCGATTACGCTCAGTAGAATGGTTACCACCAGTACCGACAGCATTGTCTGCGTTACATTGATTCCGCCAAATATGGGGATTTGAAAATAGATATACGCACCGTCAATGCTTACATTTTCCATTTACCGCTCTCACCTCTTTCTAAAGAACGCGCTGAGGGTCAGCACAGGGCGAACAAATGCCAGCGGCAGCACTAACGCAATAGGATTAAATCTTCCGCTGATGCCACAAAGGAGCAAAACGCCGGCAAGAACCAAAAAACGAAGTGGATAGGACATACCCATCAGTGCGCTTCCGCCTTTGACATTTTGTTCCTGAGCTTTATCGGCAGCCAAAGTTGCGGAAACCGCCATAAAAAAGAAATTTCCCACTGCCAACAGCGTACCCACAATACCGCCTAAAAGCACAGACAAATCAAATTTGCCCAGCATAGCAAAAATTACGAGCATCACAGCCGTCAGCGCAGATACACCGATTAAGATATATAAAGTTTCCCGAAGAGCTATCTTTCTGGAATCGTCCATATTATTTGTTCCTTTGATCCTTATTTTCCTCTGCATCCCGCTTTGCCAGCTGCTCCATAGCCTTAAGACTTGTTCTCAGGCCATCTACAGCCAAATAAAGCCCTAATGCGACACCGAGGATTATCACCCAAACGCCAAGCTGGTATTTATTGTAAAGCCACACGCAGAGCCACACTGCGCCACCTAACGGCACAGCAACAGAGACAGCCAGTTGGGTAAACCAAACCAGTAAGCTTAGATTTTTCACCCATATGCCCCCATTATCTCAAATTACATTTATAATAACATATAGAAAGTAACAATGCAAGAAAATATTACCAGCCGACGGCTGATTTTGGGCTTTTCATTTGTAAACTTTTATTGTATGATATAAGAAAAGTGCAAAGGAGGCGCAGTATGAACGAAATGGAAATTTTACAGGGCAATATTGTCTCTGTTATCTTCCAGAATTACGATAACGGCTACAGCGTCCTCCGTATGGAATGTGAAAACGGGCAAACGGTTACGGTTGTCGGCACTATTCCCCTGCCCTTTGTGGGCGAACGGCTGATGGCTACCGGAAAATGGAGCAGCCATCCCAGCTACGGCAGGCAGTTTGAAGCGGAATTTTTGGAACGCCTGCTCCCCCAAACCAGCGCCCAAATTCTCACATATCTTTCCGGCAGAGCCATTAAGGGCATTGGACCAAAGCTGGCTGTTGCCATTGTAAACCGATTTGGAGAGCAAACCCTCAACATTATGGAGCGTGAGCCGGAACGCCTTGCGGAAATTTCCGGCATCTCCGACGCAAAAGCCTTAGCCATTGGTGAAGCATATCGCCTGCAAGTTGGTGTTCGGCATATTTTGGAGTTTTTTGCGCTGCATTTACTGCCACCCGAGCTTGCCATCCGCTGCTATAAGCTCTACGGTGACAGCACTCTGGATTTCTTATACGACGACCCCTATTTACTGATGGATGAAGGCTTTGATGCGCCTTTTGCTTCTGTTGACCGATTTGCCATTGAATTAGGTGTATCAGGCGATGACCCTCGACGCGTTGAAGCAGGTATTCTTTTCGAACTGGGCTACAACGCCTCTATGGGACACAGTTTTCTCCCCAAGGATAAGCTGGAGATTGCCGTTTCACAGCTCCTCGGCTTGGAAAGCACATTGGTTGACGAAGGAATATCCCGACTGATTGCCGCAGAACAGGTTATTGCTGACACCCTCGCCGGAATCCATATCTGCTATCGCCCTACCCTATATCAGGCTGAGATTTATTGCAAAGGCCGCCTTCTCTCTGCCACCAAAACTGCTTGTCCGTCTTATGCAAACCTCAAGAAGCTGATTCGGCAGTTGGAAAAGGAAAACGGTATCACCTATGCGGAGAATCAGATACAGGCTATAAGCCAGGCAATAGATTCAAGACTGCTAATTATCTCCGGCGGTCCAGGCACAGGCAAAACCACCATTGTTAATGCCATCGTTGCCCTCTATCACCAAATGGGACTTACCTGCCTTTTGGCAGCGCCAACCGGGCGGGCGGCCTATCGCCTTTCAGAGGTTACAGGTGAGGATGCCTCTACCATTCACAGGCTTTTGGAAGCCAGTATTGACCCCGCAACCGGCAATCTTATCTTTAACCGGGATGCGGACAATCCACTGAAAACCGATGCCGTGATTATCGACGAAATGTCTATGGTGGATATTTTACTTTTCCACAAACTGCTCTCCGCCATTCCTGAAAATGCAAGAATTATCCTTGTAGGCGACCCGGATCAGCTTCCCCCTATCGGTCCGGGCTTTCCCTTCAGCGATATGATCCGCAGCGGCGTAGTCCCCTGCGTTATGCTGACGGAAATTTTCCGCCAAGCCCAGAAAAGTCTCATCGTAATGAATGCCCATCGGGTAAATAAAGGACAAATGCCTGAGCTTAGGGACAGGAAGAATGACTTTTTCTTCCTGCCTGTCAAAAACGAGGAAGAGGTAGCCCAAACCATCCTGGGTCTTTGCACCACAAGACTGCCTCAAAATATGGGGATTCCTTCCGAGCAGATTCAGGTCCTCACACCCACCAAAAAAGGCAGTGCAGGCACGGCCAATCTCAACATCCGCCTCCAAGCCGAACTTAACCCCTCTTCCCCCAATAAACGGGAGCGTCAATTCGGTCAGTTTACATTCCGTGAAGGCGATCGGGTAATGCAGATTCGCAACAATTACGATATT
>JAZRKY010000067.1:0-3296 GCA_045646585.1 Faecousia sp.
ATAACCACAATTCTACAGACCTCCTCTGCACGCCATTCCTCACCCGTCAGCTGCGCTGACACCCTCCCCCCGGGGGGGGGGTTTTTATCCCGTCGGCTCTGCCGACACATCAATTCTGCATTCTGCATTAAGCATTCTGCATTCCAAACCCCTCCCCACCGCCGACACCTCAACTCTCAACTATCAACTCTCAACTCCCTACCGCTTGCCAAATCTCCCCATATGTGCTATAATTATCAAACCTATTACTCACTTTCGGGAGGCTTTTATGAAAATCATCATCGCCGGCGGTGGCAAAATCGGCATCACCCTCGCCCACCAGCTCACCCGGGAAGGCCACGACCTGACCATCATTGACAACCGCCCCTCGGTGCTGGAATACGCCCAGGAGCAGTTCGACACGATGACGCTAAATGGCAACTGCGCCTCCCGCGCTACCCTGCTGGACGCAGGCATCCGGGATGCAGACCTGCTGATTGCCGCAACCGGGGCGGACGAAACCAACCTGCTTACCTGTATGACCGCTCACGGCTTAAACAAAAATCTTCACACCATCGCCCGTGTCCGTAACCCGGAATATTCCGAGCAGGTGCTGACTATGCCGGAGACCTTCCCCCTGTCCCTTACCGTCAACCCCGAGCGCCGTACCGCCCAGGAAATGGAGCGACTGCTGAAATACCCCGGCTTTCTCCGCCGTGATACCTTTGCCAAGGGCAGAGCCGAAATCGTAGAGCTTCGGGTGGAGGAGGACAGTATTCTCTGCAACGCCTCTCTGTTTGCCTTAAATCAAAAGCTGAATTGCCACGTTCTTGTCTGCGCTGTCCTGCGCGCCGGCAAAGCCATCACCCCCAAGGGCGATTTCGTGCTGCAGGAGGGCGACCGCATTTTCGTAACCGCCCCCAAGGACCAGCTCACCCGCCTGCTCAAGAAATTAGGCATCATCACCCGCCGGGTCAAAAAGGTTATGCTCTGCGGCGGCGGCAAAATCAGCCTCTACCTTGCCTCCTTCTTAGAGGATGAGGGCATTGATGTTACCATCCTCGAAAAAGACCCCGCCCGTTGCCGTACACTATCCGAGCTGCTGCCGGATGTGGCGGTCATCTGCGGCGACTGCACCGTAAAATCCGTACTGGAAAGCCAGGGCATCCGGGAGTTTGACGCCCTTGTAACCCTGACCGGCGCAGACGAGACCAATATGGTCATTTCGCTCTACGCCGACAGCTGCGGCGTTCCCCACATTATCACCAAGCTCAGCCATGTGGAAAACACCGTCATCGGCGATGCGATGAACTTAGGCAGTATGCTCTCCCCCCGGGAGCTGGCAGCCAATACCATCGTCCGCTATGTCCGGGCGATGGAAAATCAGACGGGAGCCGCCATTTCTGTTCACACCATTGCCGACGGTCAGGTAGAAGCGGGAGAATTTTTGGTGGACGACACCACCGCCAAGCGCGGCGTTCCCCTCCGCGAAATGAAATTAAAGCCCGATGTCCTTCTTGCCTCCATCACCCGGGGCAGCCGCACCTATCTCCCCAACGGCGACTCCTTTATTGAAGTTGGCGACACGGTTGTGGTCGTTACCGGCAAACGGGGCTCTCTGCATCAAATTAACGACATTTTTGCATAAGAGGCTTTTTATGAACTATAAGCTTATAGGGCGCTTCATCGCCCAAATTATCCTGCTGGAAGCCCTTTTCCTCATTCCCGCCCTGTTTATCAGCCTTGGCTGCGGGGAATGGCGCGCGGTCTATGGCTTTATTGCCACCATCGGCATAATACTTGCCCTTGGCCTGCCACTCTACCTTTTCAGCCGGAAAACAAACACCCTGTTCGGTGTCCGGGAGGGTATGGTCTGCGTCAGCCTTAGCTGGCTGGTAATGAGCTTACTGGGCGCGCTGCCCTTTTTCCTGTCTGACACCATCCCCAACTTCTTCGATGCCTTTTTTGAAACTGCCTCGGGCTTTTCCACCACCGGCGCATCCATTCTCTCGGATGTGGAAATTCTCCCCAAGGGTATGCTCTACTGGCGCAGCTTTACCCACTGGGTGGGCGGTATGGGCGTGCTGGTGTTCGCTCTTGCCTTCTCCTCCGGCGACCAAGGCGCAGGCTTTACGATGCACCTGCTGCGGGCAGAAAGCCCCGGCCCGAATGTGGGAAAATTAGTTCCTAAAATGAAGCAGACCGCCAAAATCCTTTATATCCTCTACTTCGTGCTGACGGTTATTAACATTCTCTTCCTCCTTGCCGGCGGACTTTCTCTCTTAGACTCCCTCTGCCTTGGCTTCGGTACTGCCGGCACCGGCGGCTTCGGTGTCCGTAACGACTCCTTCGCCAGCTACAGTCCCTATATTCAGAATGTAACCACCGTCTTTATGTTCCTCTTTGGCATCAACTTCTCCTGCTACTTTTTGCTTTTGATGGGGCAGTTCAAAAATGTATTCAAAGACGAAGAGCTACGGCTTTATATCGGTCTTGCCCTTATTTCTATCTTCCTCATCGGCTACAACACCTTTGAAGTAAGCTTTAACGGCGACTTTTGGGAAGCCATCCGCCATTCCGCTTTCCAGGTAGGCGCGCTGATGTCCTCCACAGGCTACGCCACCGTCGACTTTAACGCCTGGCACTCCTTTTCCAAGGGCATTTTGTTGCTTCTTATGTTCATCGGCGCCTGCGCCGGCTCTACCGGCGGCGGCTTCAAGGTCGCCCGGGTTTTGATTGTGTTCAAAAATCTCCGCCGCAACATCCGTCAGGTGGCAAACCCCCGAAAGGTAATGGCTATCCGCAACAACGGCCGGGTAATGGACGAAACGGTGGTTGCCAACACCAACGCCTATTTAGCCGCCTATGTAATTCTGGTGATTATCACCTTCCTGCTCATCGGCGTGGACGGCTTCTCGATGGAGCGAAATTTCACCGCCGTCATCTCCTGTGTCAGCAACATTGGCCCGGGAATGGACGCCTTGGGCGCATTCTCCCATTTCGGCGATTACAGCAATTTCTCCAAAGCCATTTTGGGTCTTGTAATGCTCATCGGCCGCCTGGAAATCTTCCCCTTCCTCATTCTCCTCTCCCGCTCCACCTGGAAACGGAAATAATGGCCTTGGCTCCCCCTATGGGGGAGCTGTCAGAAATCTCTGATTTCTGACTGAGAGGGTTACCCTCCCCGCCCCAGTTTGCGAACTGGGGCACCAATGAATCAAGGTATGATTGCCACCGGCAATCATTGATATTTTGATTCGCTGCGCGGAGCACCACTCCCAAAGGGAGAGGCAAGGGGCGTCCGGGAGGTCGCCCCC
>JAZRKY010000068.1:0-2648 GCA_045646585.1 Faecousia sp.
GGCATAGGGGAAATTATAGAAGGTGGGGCCGTAGTAATGGCTCTTGCAGACCCACATATAGGGGGGCTGGCAATCGGGGTCTAGGCCGTCGCCATAGGACTGGCGCTGGGCATCTAACATAAAGCCGCAGAGGGTATCGGCATCCATAAACTTATTTTCCCGATTTTCAAAGACCATTGCCTCAAAGCGGTAACGGGAGTAAATATCGCAGATAATCTGGGTGGCATCCTGAAGCTGGCTCTCAATAAGGGCGATTTTTTCCTCCTTATCGGCGGCCTTTTCGATGGCGGAAGCCATAACCACGCACTCATTAAAGGTAGACGCGGTCTCCGCAACGGGCATAGAGTAGTCCTTGTTCAGGGGTCTATGCGCCCGGATACACTGGTTGTGGAATGCGTGTCCCAATTCGTGGGCAAGGGTAACCACATCAGAGAAGCTGCCGTCAAAGTTCGTGAGGATTCGGCTCTGACCGATGGCTTCCACGCCTGCGCAGAATGCGCCGCCAACCTTACCCTCCCGGGGGAAGAAGTCAATCCACTCGTTATCAAAGGCATCGGCAACCATATCGCTCAGCTCTTTATCAAAGCCTGCGTACAGGTTTACCAAATAATCCCGGGACTCCTCCACCGTAAACTTGGTAGAGCTCTTACCCATCGGCGCAAACAGGTCATACCAAGGCAAGCCCTTTTCGTGTCCCAAAGCCTTTGCCTTGGCCTTGAGATACTGCCAGAACTTGGGCAGATAATCGTCCATAGCCGACAGCATCGCCTCAAGGGTCTCTTTCTTCATAAGAGAATTTTCCAAGGTGCGATCCAAGGGAGAGGCATAGCCCCGGAGCTTGCAATCGGAGATGGTCTCTAACTTAATGGAGTTGAGAGCAAACGCCACCGCATCCCGAATCCGCTCATAGCAGGCAATTTCCGCTTCATACGCGTCTTTACGCACCTGCTGGTCGGGGTCATAGGCTAAATTCCGCACAGAAGGCAGATTTATGGTATTATCCCGATAAGTTACCGGCACAGTAGAGGTCAGATACGATTGCAAATCGCTCCAGGCGTTCCCGCCGGAGAGCCGCATCCGCGCCATAATCTCCTCGCCTCGCCCAGCAAGCAAATATTTACTATCCCGGGCGATATTGTCAAACATAAAGCTGTACGGCTGCAGGAAGGGGTCATTTTCCACCAATTCCTTTAAGTTAGGCAGCTCGCTTGTCCACTTTTTCACCTTCGCCATAGGGGCAGCAACACCGCTATAGGCTGCCATAATCCGCCCTAACTGAGAGCCTGCCTCCGGGTCGCGGGTGTTGGCGCTTTGGCGCAGATTGGCGTAAATGCCCATCTTCATAATGGTCTTTTCCAGCTCCTCCTGCCGCTCGATGCTCTCATGAAGCGCCTGGGCAGGGTCGCGGTTCTCGATATCCGCAGCAAAAGCAGAAAATTCCGCAAGGAGCTTTTGCATCTTCTCAAAATCCGCCAAAAACTGCGGGTCGTCAAAGCCCTTATAAAGAACCTCCAAATTCCATTGACCGTTCATAGTAAAAACCTCCAAAAAATGGTATTTCTCTTATTGTAAACCATTTTCCCCCTTCCGTCAACAAAATTGAAAAAGCCCAATACCTTCCCCTTTGGGGAAGGTGGCCGAGCAACGCGAGGTCGGATGAGGTAATAACCTCACCCACCGCTGCGCGGTCCCCCCTCCCCAAAGGGGAGGGCAACAGTCGTTTTCCGTCGAAAAGTTCGCTTTTCACGGCGTTTTGGCTACATTTGTCGTATTTCGTCGTACGAAAGTTTCCCTTTCTTCCTTGCAAAAAGCCCGACCATATGCTAAATTATATTTGTCGCAACAAGGGGATAAACATTTTTTCAGGGAGAACGATTATGGATAATTTAACAAGCATACTCATTGCAGACAACGCAGAAGAATTTTGCGCCAGCCTTTCTGTCGCGCTTAGCCGCAACGGCGGTTTCCGTGTAGTAGGCACAGCCAACGACGGCGAACGCGCCATCGCCCTTATTAAGGAACGAAAGCCCCAAATTTTGGTGCTGGATTTGATGCTCCCCAAGCAGGACGGTCTGACCGTATTAAAAGCCATCGGCGCTATGGAAAATAAGCCCCTGGTGCTGGCAACCTCCGGTTTTATCACCGATTACGTAGCTTCCGCCGCCGCCAATTTGGGCGTGCGGTATCTGATGCTCAAGCCCTGCGATATGGCAGCCCTAACAGAGCGCCTGGAGGAGCTTCGTGGCGGCTCTGCCCAGCAGAATGTCCAAAGCAAAACCGGCAAGGATAACATCGAGTCCTTGGTAACCTCCATCATCCACGAAATCGGCGTTCCCGCCCACATTAAGGGCTACCAGTATCTCCGGGAGGCCATCATCATCGCCGTAAACGATATGGATGTGATCAACGCCATCACCAAAGTATTGTACCCCCAGGTGGCGAAAACATTCCAGACAACCCCAAGCCGTGTGGAGCGGGCCATCCGCCACGCCATTGAGGTGGCCTGGGACCGGGGGGATCTGGATACCCTGCAGCGATTTTTCGGCTATACCGTCAGCAACACCAAGGGCAAGCCCACCAATTCGGAGTTCATCGCCCTCATCGCAGACAGATTGCAGCTCCAGCTCAAGGGGGCGGACGCAGCGCAG
>JAZRKY010000069.1:0-4525 GCA_045646585.1 Faecousia sp.
GCTTGGCCTCCGACTTGGGCGCATCACGATGCGCCCGCTGGAGGCTAATAGCCTCCCCTACATTTTCTTTCGCAGGATTCCATCACATTGTAGGGGCGGCCATTGGCCGTCCGCAAAGGGTTCAGGTTTGTACTATATTGATTATGCGGTACGGACGAGCGATGCTCGCCCCTACGATAATGAATGATTCAATCATGGTATTGCCAACGGAATTTGTGTGAGATGTATCTTTGGTATTGACAAGCGATGCAGAGCATGTCATAATAATGGTACAGATAATACAGATAGTACAGAACATACAGAAAGGAGAGGCGAAATGGAAAAAATATTTCTTCCAAAGCGGGATGTTTATTTGGAGATTGCCCAACGGTATGAGAAATACATCTTGCTGGGTGTAATCAAGGCAGGGGAGAAGCTGCCCTCGGTGAGAACGGCGGCAGCGGAGCTTCGCGTCAATCCCAACACCGTTCAGCGGGCATATGCCTTGCTTGAGGAAAAAGGGCTGATTCGGTCTATGCCCAAAAAAGGCGCTTTCGTTACTTTTAGCGGTGAAAAGAAAGAGGCTGTGGAGACCTTTGGGGTCTTGACCGCTGAGGTACTTCGTCTCAAGGAGCAAGGCGCAACAAGGGAAAGGATAATTTCTGTGATAGAGGAGGTATATAAAAATGATTGAGATTCAAAATCTATCCCACGCATTGGGCGGAAAAACCGTTCTTCGGGATATTAACCTGAAAATAACCGACAATACCATTTTGGGCATTGTGGGAATCAACGGCGCAGGCAAATCTACCCTTCTTCGGTTGCTTGCAGGTGTTTATCTTCCCGATGCGGGTAGTGTCCGGTACGACGGCAGAAGCCCCGCAGATGCCGACACAAGAAAAGACATTTTCTTTCTCCCCGATGACCCCTATTACACCTCCTTTATGACCCCGGGTAGCCTTTTTAGTTTTTACAAGTGCTTCCATCCTGCTATGGATAAAGGGGTCTACGACCGCCTGTTAGGGGAGTACAAGATAGATAAAAAGGGCAAGGTTCGCAATTTTTCCAAGGGTATGCGGCGGCAAATTTTTATCGCCCTTGCCCTTGCGGTAAGACCTAAGTATCTGCTGCTGGACGAAGCCTTTGACGGGCTTGACCCCCTTTCCCGAAAGATATTTAAGGATGCCATTATCTCCCTTGTGGAGGAAGGACATACCACGGTGCTGATTGCCAGCCACTCTTTGCGGGAGCTGGAGGACTTTTGCGATCGGGTTATCCTGATTGATTCCAATGTTATCAAAAATCAGGGCGATATTGCCGAGCACGTGGGCAGACTCTGTAAGTTCGAGCTTGCCTTTACCCAAGCGGTAAGCGAGGAGGCCTTTGCGGGTCTGCCGATTGTATCCCTTGTTATCAAAAACAGATTTGTGCAGATCGTTTTGGAAGGGGAGAGCGAAGAAATGGGGCAAAAGTTGGCATTACTGGCTCCCGCTGTTATGGACGAGATGCCCCTGGACTTTGAGGAAACCTTTATTTACGATGTAAAGAGGGAGGAGAGGAGAATATGACCAATTTTAAGGAATATTTCCGCTTGCATCTGAAAGCGAATATCAGACCTATGCTCTACATTCTTGCGGTGGTGATGGTTTTAACATTTTTGATGGGAATGAGCCTGCAGCCCGTTGAGCGCTACCATTCTGATATAGGATTTATGGTCGTGGATTATAATGCTACCCTTTACATACCTGTCGCTTTCCTGTGTGTTCTCGTATATGTTCTTCCTGTAATGGAGTTTTCCTTCTTCAAAAAGAGAATCAATTTGGACTGCGCTTATGCGCTCCCCATCTCCCGTAGAGGGATGGGCATTGTCCATTATCTCACAGGGCTTATTATCCTGTTTGGCGCATTTTCCTACTCCTACCTGCTGAATTTTGCTATGCTTATCGGCAGGGGGACAGAATGGTTTAATTTTGCGCCAATGGTCGGCCACTATTTCCTTTGCCTGCTTCTCGGCTTTAGTATGTACTCGGTGATGGTGTTTGTATTTAACCGAGCCAATACCCGGGGGGACGGCATATGGTTTATGGTGCTGCATACCTTTGTTTTTCTTCTGATTGCCTCTGCATACTTGCAGATAACGGATAATTGGCGTTTATCCGATGCCATATATCCCGGAGTGCTTTGGGGCACAATTGACACAATGACCACGGCATATCAGAATGTTGTGGAACTCAGAACAGAAAGTTCAGTAGCATTTTGGAATACACGGGAGTATGTTGCCTGGTTTGTCTTTTGGGTGGTTGCCGGTATCGCTTCTGCGGTAGGCTTCTTCCTTACCTTTGGGAAAAGAAGAATGGAAAAAACCGAGGAAATTTCCAATTCCTATTTTGGCTTCCGCACCCTTATCCCTACCTTCGCCATCACCGGAATGCTTGCTTTTGCGGTATGGGATAACATTATTTTCTGGGTGATTATCGAGTTTTTTGCTATCCTTGGTTATACCATCTACCGCCGGGGTTTCCACTATAAGAAAAGCGATATTGCCATCCTTTGTATGTTACTCATTTTCCTGATTTTATAAAATATAGCCCGACAAAAGAAAAACGGACGAAGAATGTAAAAAAGTTCTTCGTCCGTTTCTTGTGTAAATATTAAAAAACTATTGCAAATTCCTTTATGATGTGTTAATATTTGCTTAATAAATTAGTAGCTGAGGCAAATATTTCCTGTGAGGTGTTTTGTAATGGTCATAGAAATGTTTAACTTTTGGTACTTTTTCTGGATGTTTGTCCAGATTGGCGCGCTGGTCGGTCTCTATTTTGCCTTCCGCAACGCCCGACCCTTTACCCAAAATGCGGTACTGTTCGGACTTTTGGTGCTGGGACTGTTGTTCCACTTTTTGAAGATGTATATTCCGCCCTACGGCGAATTTGTTAACGGGGAACTGGCAATCACAGACCGTGGCTGGCGGGATTCCTGGTTTGTTAACATCTGCGGCGCGAATATTGCGCTGTTTCCCATATTCTTTTTGATGAAGAATAAGTACATAAAGGACTATATTTTCTATGTAGGTCTTATCAGCGGTCTGATTGTTCTGTTTTATCCCCAAGAGCCCATTGCCAAGGGCGACGCGGCATCCCAAATGGCAGAATTTTGGGATATTATGCGGTTCTACTATCACCACTGGATGATTATGGCAGTGCCGCTGCTGATGGTGCTTTGGAAAAAGCATACCCTGTCTTATAAGCGGGTGTGGGTTGCGCCTGTGGGTATTCTGCTGCTGATGTTATTCATTATCCTCAATCAGGTGTTCCAGAGCGAGCTGGGCTTCATTCCGCTTCGGGATGCCGGCAGCGCCATTCCTAATTATAAGAACACCTCCTATATTTGGGGACCGCTGAAGAATGATGGCTCTATGGACCCCATTGGCGGTATTTTTGATATTTTCTGCCCCAGCTGGTTTAAGACCCTGCCGGTGTCCTGCGAGGGCTACGGTTATGCAGTTGGGGCGGTTAAATACTGGCCGTGGTTCTGGATGATTTTCCCCGCTTTTATTTTGGTAACGCCCATCGCTTTTGGCATTTCTATGATTTTCGACCATAAGCGCTTTGGCAGCGATGTAAAATGGCTTACACGCCACATCAAAGCCGGTGGCATTAAAGACGATTTCCGCCGTTTGGGGCAAAAAATCCGCGCAAAGATTACAGAAGAAAATCCAAACAAGGTTGCTGCAAAAAAATAAAGAAAATAGCAAGCGGAAGCGCTTGCTATTTTCTATGTCCAAAAGAATATGTAGGGGCGGCTATCAGCCGTCCGCAGATGCATCAAGATGCGTTCATATGATGAAATCGGCAGGTTGTGCCGGGAGATTGCCACGGGCATAAATGCCCTCGCAATGACACCCTAAATTGTCAACTGTCAATTGTCCATTGTCAATTTGGTCTTAGCCCTCTGCGACTACGATTTCTTTTAAGGTCAGACCGGGGTTGCGGCGGCAGGTGAAGTCAATCGCCCAAAAGCTGTTGAATACCAAAAGCTTTCTGCCGCGGTAGTCCTCTAAAAGCTCTGCATCGGAGCCAAGATTTAAGTCCTCATAGGCTACGGGGCAGTTTTCAATCAGGCGGATTTCCTCATAGGGCAGCATCTCCATCCGCAGGTCTACGCCGTACTCGTTTTTCATTCGGTACTGGAATACTTCAAATTGCAGCGTACCCACAACGCCCACAATCACCTCTTCCATACCGGAGTAGGGGGTCTTAAAAATCTGAATAGCGCCTTCTTGGGCAATCTGCTCTGTGCCTTTGACAAACTGCTTCCGCTTCATAGAATCCTTAGCGGAAACCCGGCAGAAATGCTCGGGAGCGAAGGTGGGAATGCCGGAGTAGAGGAATTTCTTTCCGGGAACGGTGATAGTATCGCCAATGGAGAAAATGCCCGGGTCAAAGACACCGATGACATCGCCTGCATAGGCTTCTTCCACGATTTCACGCTCGGCAGCCATCAGCTGCTGAGGCTGGCTCAGGCGCATTTTCTTCTTGCCCTGGAT
>JAZRKY010000070.1:0-4140 GCA_045646585.1 Faecousia sp.
AGGCCTGTAATCACGCTGGTGCGCAACACAATATCCGGCATTTTTGCCCGGAGCTTTCCAAACATCTCCCGCAGATATGCGCCATCGCCTCGGCGATTCATCAGCTTCAGTATCTTATTATTGCAGTGTTGGATGGGAATGTCAAGATATTTTACGATTTTTGGCTCTGCCGCCATTGTGTCAATCAGCTCGTCGGTAATCTCGTCGGGATAGACATAGTGAATGCGAATCCACGCAAACCCTTCAATTTTACAAAGCTCCTTGAGCAGCTCCGGCAGCATCCGCTTGCCGTACAAATCCAGTCCGTAGCGGCTGGTATCCTGGGCAACCACAATCAGCTCCTTTATGCCGCTGTCGGCAAGAAGGCGGGCTTCGTAAAGCACATCGTCCATTGACCTACTGCGGAATTTGCCCCGGAGCGACGGGATTACGCAGTAGCTGCAGCGGTTATCGCAGCCCTCGGCAATCTTCAAAAAGGCGTAATGCTCGGGGGTGGTAAGTACTCTGCCGGTTTCCTGCTCGGGGGCGTCTATAGAATCAAAATCCACAACAAGGGTATCCGCAAGCAGCTCCTCGATGGCAGACACGATTTTATGATAGCTGCCTGTGCCTAAAATGCCGTCAACCTCGGGAAGTTCCTTTAGAATTTCCTCTTGATACCGCTGGGAAAGGCAGCCGGTAACGAGAATTTTCCCTACTAAGCCCTCTGCTTTCAGCGCTGCAGTTTCCAAAATATAGTCGATTGCCTCGCTTTTGGCAGAGTCGATAAAGCCGCAGGTGTTAATTACCACCACATCGCTGCCTACCACATTGGAAAGCACCTCGTGTCCTGCCTCCCGGACACGGTACATCATACGCTCGCAATCCACTTGATTTTTGGCGCAGCCTAAGGATATAAAGCCGATATTAGCCATCTGTTTCCTCCATAGATAGGGATAGTTCTTCCATTCCCCGCCGAATTTCCGAATAACTGTGTCCCCGGCGAAGCAGGGCGTTAATCGCCCTATCCCGAGCCTTTCTGTCCTCCCGGATTTGGGGGTGGTTTTCCAAATAAGAAAGAATATATGCCTCTTGAGAGGGGTAATCTGCAAGGGCATCTTCCCACAAATGCTTGGGTACGCGTTTTTCGTAAAGTGCCTGCTTTGCCCGGGCAAGTCCGTAGCCCTTTGCCATACACCGCTCCACGATTTGGCGGGCGGTTTTTTTGTCGTCTATTAAGTCCATTTCCGCAAGCCAGGAAACAGCCTCTTTGGAATGCTCCGGGTTTTCGCCCTTTTGGATAAGGCGGTGCTCCAATTCCCGCTTGGTAACGCCGGAGACAGAAATAATCCGCACAGCCCGCATTTTTGCAGACATCTGCCCTGCCCCTTCGGTGAGCTCTGCAAATTCTTCCTCCGTCAGCTCCAAGCCCGCATAGAGCCCAAAATCCTCTACGGTTTGGCGGTAAAGCCGCATTACGCTGCCATCGGCAAAACAGGTCTTGTACCTCCCTGCCCTGTCGGGCTGGGAGGCAAGATAATCAATCTTCATCGTTAAAATCGTCAGCGCTGATGGCTATGGGGCGGTCTGCGGCCTTTGCAGGGGCTTTGCTGCCGCCCTGCAGCTTCCACAAATTCTCACGCACCTGGGCTTCTACGCTCTCGGCAATATCGGGGTTATTTTGCAGGAAGGTCTTAACCGCATCCTTGCCCTGACCGATTCGCTCCTCGCCCATAGAGAACCAGCTGCCGCTTTTCTGGATGACTTCCATCTGCACAGCCAAATCTACCAGCTCGCTCCACTTGCTGATGCCCTCGCCGTACATAATATCAAAGTAGGCTTCCCGGAAAGGCGGGGCAACCTTGTTCTTAACCACCTTAACACGGGTCTTGTTGCCGATGACATTTCCGCCCTCTTTGATAGATTCCACTCTGCGGACATCCAAGCGGACAGAGGAGTAAAATTTCAGCGCGTTACCGCCGGTGGTGGTTTCGGGGTTGCCGTACATCACGCCAATCTTCATACGAAGCTGGTTAATGAAAATGACCACGCAGTTGGTCTTGGCGATGGTGCCTGCCAGCTTCCGCAACGCCTGAGACATAAGCCGCGCCTGCAAGCCTACAAAGGTATCGCCCATTTCGCCCTCGATTTCCTGCTTGGGAACGAGAGCCGCAACGGAGTCCACAACCACCGCATCCACAGCACCGCTGCGAACTAAGGCGTCGGTAATTTCCAGCGCCTGCTCGCCGGTATCGGGCTGGGAGACCAGCATATTCTCCGTATCTACGCCCAGCGCGGCGGCATAGACAGGGTCAAGGGCGTGTTCTGCGTCCACAAAGGCAACCTCGCCGCCCATTTTCTGCGCCTCTGCCAGAATGTGCAGAGCAAGGGTGGTTTTGCCGGAGGATTCCGGTCCGTAAATCTCAATAATTCTGCCCTTGGGAACACCGCCGATGCCCAGCGCCGCATCCAGCGCAAGGCTGCCTGTGGGAATGGAGTCCACATTCATATCGGGGCGCTCGCCCAAACGCATAACCGTACCCTTGCCGAAATTCTTTTCGATTTGGGAAATGGCGGTTTGCAGGGCTTTTTTCTTATCGGAAGCGGGGGTAGGTGCTTCGTAAGCAGCTTTTTTTGTAGCCATAACTAATCTTCCTCTCTTTGGTATCGGGCGATAACGGCCCGTTCTCTTTCGTTATAATCTAAGCGGCGTTCCAGCACAGTAAAGCCGTTTTGTATAAGGATTTCTGCCACCGCATCCCCCTGCCCCTGCCCAAATTCAAAGCAAAGACAGCCGCCCTGTTTCAGAGCCTGGCGGTAGTTTTGGGCGATAGCGCGGTAAAATTTGAGTCCGTCCTCGCCGCCGTACAGGGCAAGGTGGGGTTCAAAGGCATCCACACTTTTGGGGAGTTCTTTCATCTCCTGCCCGGTGATGTAGGGGGGATTACTGACAATCATATCAAATTTCCCCAAAAACGCCCGAGGGGCAGACAGGGCGTCCGCTTCCACGCAGGCAGCTCTGCCGTTTAGCTTTTGCAGGGCGATATTTTCCCTTGCAACTGCCAAGGCAGAACGGGAAATGTCTGCAAGCGTTACCCGGGCATCGGCAACATTCTTTGCCACCGCCAAGCCGATACAGCCCGAGCCTGTGCATAAATCCAGCACCCGGGTCTCCCCCGCCCGCCTGTTCAGCTCCTCGATAACAAGGTCGGTAACGGCGCAGGTATCGTCCCGGGGAATGAGGACATTTTCGTTCACCTTTAAGATCATTCCGTAAAAATCCCATTCCCCCAGCACATATGCAAGGGGCTCGTCGTTCAGCAGTCGGGTAATGCCCATTTGCACCTGATTGCAAGCATCCTCGCTTGCGCAGAGCTCCTGCTGAGCCAAAAACTGCTCCCGGCTTTTGCCTGTAATATGACAAATGAGGGCTTTGGCGTAAAAGGATGCATTTTCGCTGTCCCCGTGGGTCAGTAATTGTTGACGGGCATCCCGGTAAAGCTGACCAAGTGTTTTCACCAACGGTCCTGACCTTCTTCCTCAGGGATGACTGCTTCCAATGCGGCGATGCCGGTGCGGATCATATCCTCGTCCGGCTCGTTGGTGGTAAAGTTCTGAAACCACAGACCGGGGGCAGTCAAAATCCGGGAAAGCCAATTATCGTGCCGCCCAACCCAGCGGTTAATTTCATAGCTGACAGCCACCACCAAGGGAAGCAGCAGCAGCTTAAACACAATCATAATCACGCGGTACAGCAGGCTTCCCCGCATAGCCTCCAAAGCAGGAACAAGGGCTAAAAGGGCGCTGGAAGCTACAGAAAACACCAAAATGGACAGCAGCATCACAACCAGCAAAAAGCTTGTACCGCACCGGGGGTGCAGCCGGGTCTGTGCCTTGACATTTTCCACCGTCAGCGGCAAGCCAGCCTCATAACAGCGGATGGTTTTATGCTCTGCGCCGTGGTAGGCAAATACCCGCTTCATTTCCTGCATCCGGGAGACCAGCAGCATATAGCCGGCAAAAATAATCATTCTTACCAAGCCCTCAATCAGGTTGATAACAAGATTATTTTGTACAAACGAGTAGAAAAAGCCGCCGATAATCATAGGCAGTACAAAGAACAGCGCAATCGAAAGGCACAGACCCAGCGTTACGCCAATG
>JAZRKY010000071.1:0-3211 GCA_045646585.1 Faecousia sp.
ACACAGGAATTATTCATTGATTTTATGGCAAAAATATGCAATAATGTAAAAATACAGGAAGAGAGGAGATGATAGCATGGCAAAGCCTTTGGTTGCGATCGTAGGCCGCCCTAACGTGGGCAAGTCTATGCTTTTTAATAAACTTACCGGCCGTCGCACCTCGATTGTAGAGGATACCCCCGGTGTTACCCGAGACCGGATTTACGGGGATTGCGAATGGTGCAATAAGACCTTTTCTCTGGTGGATACCGGCGGTATCGAACCGGGAACAGAAAACGATATGCTGAAGTTTATGCGCCGGCAGGCGGAAATCGGCATTGAGCTGGCAGATTGCATCATTATGGTGGTAGATGTCCGTACAGGTATGACCGCTGCGGATATGGATGTGGCAACGATGCTCCGCAAAAGCGGAAAGCCGGTTGCCCTTGCGGTGAACAAGTGCGACTCTGTCGGTCCTGTCAATCCCGATGTGTATGAGTTCTATTCCTTAGGTATTGGCGATTTGTTTGAGGTTTCCGCCATTCACGGCCACGGCACAGGCGACCTGCTTGACTGGTGTTTGGAGCAGTTTGGCGACTTCCAGTGGGAAGAAGAGGAAAGCGATGTCATCAAAGTCGCCATCGTCGGCAAGCCCAATGTGGGCAAGTCCAGCCTCTTAAACCGCATCTTAGGCGAGGAGCGCGTCATTGTTTCCGATATGGCAGGCACAACCCGGGACGCTATCGACAGCGATTTTGAAAACGAAACAGGTAAGTACTGCTTTATCGACACTGCCGGTATGCGCCGCAAGAGTAAGGTAGATGACCTTATCGAAAAATACTCCAATATGCGCACCATTAACGCCATCGAGCGGGCGGATGTATGCCTTATCTTGGTGGATGCCAACGACGGTGTTACCGAGCAGGATACGAAAATTGCCGGTCTTGTTCACGAGGCGGGCAAAGCCGCTATTATTGTCGTAAACAAGTGGGATGCGGTGGAAGATAAAGAAACCAACACAATGCGGGATAAGGAAGCAGCCGTCCGGGACGGACTTAGCTATATGACCTATGCCCCTGTGGTGTTTTTGTCAGCCCTTACCGGTCAGCGGGTGGATAAGCTCTTTGATGTAATTCAGAGCGTTCACAAGCAGAATACCAGCCGTATTACCACCGGCGCGCTCAACAGCGTGCTTGCCGATGCCACTGCCCGTGTGCAGCCGCCAACTGACAAGGGTCGCCGCTTGAAGATTTACTATATGACCCAGGCAAGCACAAAGCCGCCTCATTTTGTAATCTTCTGTAACGATGCGCGGCTGTTCCATTTCTCCTATCAGAGATATTTGGAAAATCAGATTCGTGAGGTTTTTGGTTTGGAGGGCACCCCTGTGCGGATTACCATCCGTCAGAAGGGCGATAAGGAGGAATAATCAGTGTACTTGTCCATTATAGCGGTTATTGTGATTGCCTATTTGCTTGGCAATCTGAATGGCGCTATTTTTACCTCCCGCTATTTTTCCCATGAGGATGTCCGGGAAAAGGGGAGTGGTAATGCAGGTCTTACCAATTTCGTAAGAAATTACGGCGTTGGCAAAGCCCTGTTTGTAATTGTTTTGGATGCGGGAAAAACGGTGGCAGCCTGCCTTCTTGGCGGCGCGCTTCTTGCCCCCTATGGCTATCAAACAGAGGGAACGGTTTTAGGCGCAGTGGCTGTGAGCATAGGACACGATTTTCCTGTGTTCTTCGGCTTTAAGGGCGGAAAAGGCATCGTTTGCGGCGCTACTGTTGCGGCGGTGCTGGATGGCGGCGTGTTCTTGATTCTTCTTGCCATCTTCGCCATCTGCTTTGTTATAACGAGATATGTTTCTCTTAGCTCCATTTTGGCAGCGGCATCCTTTAGCATTGGCTTTGTGATTTTCTACTGGGGCAATCTGCCCTTGCAGCTTGGCACGGCGTTCATTGGCATTTTTGCCATCTGGATGCACAGAGAAAATATCAAACGCCTGCTCAGCGGTACGGAACGGAAATTTTCTTTTACTTCAAAGGAGAAAGGTAAATGAAAGCTGCGGTAATCGGTTGCGGTGCCTGGGGCACTGCGCTGGCAAATTGTCTGTGTAAAAACGGTTTTGAAACTGTACTTTGGTGCCACGATGAAGCCTTGGCAAAGGAGATGCTCCAAAAGGGCGAAAATCCTATGCTTGAGGGTGTTCCTCTTGCGCCAAGTCTTACCACATCAGCATCAAGCGAATGTGTTAAGGGTTGTGATTTGGTCGTAATCGCCACTTCCTCTGTGTTTGTCCGCAGCAGCAGCCGTATGGTTGCCCCTTACCTTGAAAAGGATGCTGTGGTAGCTACCGTTGTAAAGGGCGTAGAGTCCGGCACAATGCTGCGTATGAGCCAGATTGTAGAAGAGGAAACGGGTCATACTGTGGTCGCCCTCACCGGTCCCAGCCACGCAGAAGAAGTAGGCAGATGTATGCCTACCGGCTGCCTCGCCGCCTGCGGGGATAAAGAAAAGGCTTTGTTCGTGCAAAATGCCTTCTGTAATGATGTATTTCGTATCTACACCAGCGAAGATATTGTGGGCGCAGAGCTTGGCGGCGCGCTGAAAAATGTAATTGCGCTTTGCGCCGGCGTGGTGGACGGCTTAGGCTACGGCGACAATACCAAGGCTATGCTGATGACCCGGGGTATGGCAGAAATTGCCCGCCTTGGTATGGCTATGGGCGGCAAGCAGGAAACCTTCTTCGGCCTTGCCGGTATGGGCGACTTGATTGTTACCTGTACATCTATGCACTCCCGTAACCGTCGGGCAGGCATCCTGATTGGTCAGGGTATGTCCGCTAAGGATGCGATGGATAAGGTCGGCGCTGTGGTTGAGGGCTACTATGCGGCAAAGTCTGCCTGGGAGCTGGCAAATGCCTATCAGGTGGATATGCCGATTGCTACTGCTGCTTACCGCGTACTCTATGAGGGCGGCGATGCCCGGCAGGAGCTTATCGGTATGCTGGGTCGCCCTGCGGCAACAGAAGGCTTATATTAAAATAAAATATCGTAGGGGCGATTCACGAATCGCCCGCAAAAAGCTGGCAGGAAAATTCCTGCCAGCTTTCCTTTTTGTATATAGAAAACCACGCGTTAGACGCGTGGTTCAATGAAGCCTATGGCGGTGAGTAAAAATCCCTGCTAAGATTATAGGTGCGGTCCGCCAACTGCACAAACAATCAAAACAG
>JAZRKY010000072.1:0-7437 GCA_045646585.1 Faecousia sp.
TGGCCTCCGACTTACTGCCTGCCACACCGTTGGCAAGCAGGGCACCGCTGTGATGATACAGGGTATAACCTTTTTCGGTAGCAATATCTGTGATTTCTTCAACGGTACCTACGTGGACGCGCTGCTCTTTGTAATCGTACCAGAAGCAGTAGCCATACTTAGCGCTCTTTGCCTGCAGGTTTGCATAGTAATTGGGGTCATTCATACCCTCGTTAATAGCGTCAGCAAGATCGCGTTCGCTGGTAATGGGATGGTTTACAGAGTGCATAACTACCAAGGTGGTAAGCTGGTTAGCGGCCTGCACGTCCACGTTGTGGTTCGCGCTCTTGATCAGGCCACCGAAGGTGGGGATCAGGGCGGTTGCCAGGATGGCAATGACCGCGATGACGATCACAAGCTCAACCGTGGTAAAGCCTTTTCTTTTTTGCATAGTTTTATCATCCTTTCTGAATGAATCCCCTTCCGGGGTGGTTTATGGGGATATACCCCCTTTTTTGGGGGTGTGGCTTGCCTCTCCCTTTGGGAGAGGTGCCTCAGTTTGCAAACTGAGGCGGAGAGGGTAACCCTCTCAGACAAAAATCTATAGATTTTTGCCAGCTCTCCCATAGGGAGAGCCAAGGGGCGTCCGGGAGGTCGCCCCCTACAAGGATGTATGGTTTGGGGGCTTGTCAAAAGGGGGTGTATATGATATACTACAATGTTCCGCGAGGGAAAAGGCCCCCTTGTGCAAAGGGTGGATTTCCCCGTTAGCGGGGAAAATGTCCGCGAAGCGGACAAAAGGGGCGCGGGCTCGGCAGAACTGTCAGAAATCTCTGATTTCTGACTGGGGGATTGTACCGGGAGATTGCCACGGGCATAAATGCTCTCGCAATGACATCTTTTTTACAGCACCGTTCCCTACAATAAGATTTTAATAGAAAGAGGTATTTCTATGTTTACGGATATTTTGGCAGCTATCCAAAAGTACGATACCATTATCATCCACCGGCATAATCGCCCAGACGGCGATGCGCTGGGTAGTCAGATTGGTCTAAAGCACATCATTCGGGAGAATTTCCCGGAAAAGACGGTCTATGCGGTGGGCGACGAGGCGCGGTTTTTCGGCTTTATGGAGGATTCCGTAATGGACGAGATTCCCGACAGCGCTTACGAGGGCGCATTGGCGGTGATTTTGGACACCGCATCCCGAAAGCTCATCAGCGATGACCGCTACGAGCTTGCCGCCGCGCGTATTCGGCTGGATCACCACATTTTCTGCGAGAAAATTGCGGAATACGAGGTAGTGGACACCGGCTTTGAGAGCTGCTGCGGGCTTATCACCCAATTTGCCGTAGATTGCGGTTTGAAGCTGAATAAATTGGCGTCTAAGAGCCTGTACACGGGTATGGTTACCGATTCCGGCCGTTTCCGTTATGACGGCACCACCGCCCGGACTTTCCGGCTGGCATCGAAGCTGATGGAGGCGGGATTTGACACAAACGAGCTGTTCCGCGACCTATACGCCGACGATTTTGTCAGCAAGAGATTAAAAGCCCAATTTGTACTGAAAATCCAGTTTTCTCCCGAAAATGTGGCGTTTATTTACACCGATTTGGCGGAATTTAAGGCGCTGGGTGTGGATACCTTCACCGTTTCCCGGGCAATGGTCAACACGATGGCGGATATTAAGAATGTGAGCATTTGGGTCAATTTTACCGAGACCGAGCAGGGCGTTCTCTGCGAAATTCGCTCCAATCAGTATAATATTAACCCCATCGCAGTCAAATACGGCGGCGGCGGACACCAAAAGGCCAGCGGCGCAACGGTTGCAGACCGTGAAACGGCAATGGCGATGCTTCGGGATTTGGATGAACTCACCCGGGAAGGAGAAACGGTATGAATACGCAAATAAAAAAGCAGATTTTAGAGAAAATCCGCGAATATAACCGCATTATGATTTTCCGCCACATTCGCAACGATGGCGACTGCGTGGGCGCGACCAAGGGTATGAAGCGGATCTTGCAGCTTTCTTTCCCGGAAAAGGAAATTTACCTCATTGACAGCGAAAAAGCGGAATATTTGGCATTTATGGGTCCTGAGGACGAGGATGTGGCTGACGAAATTTACGCAGAAGCCTTGGGTATTGTTATAGACACTGCTTCTGAAGCCCGGATTTCCAACAAAAAGTATAAGCTCTGCAAAGAGGTTATCAAAATCGACCATCATATCCCCTTGGAGAGCTACGGCTGTATGCAGTGGGTGGAGGAGGAGCGTTCTTCTGCCTGCGAAATGATTGTGGATTTCTATGCCACTTTTAAGGACGAGCTGAAAATCGACTCTGAGGCGGCTACCTACCTATATACGGGTATGGTTACGGATTCCGGGCGGTTTAAGTATGAGGGCGTGTCCGGCGAGACGATGCGAAATGCAGGACTTCTTTTAGATGTGGGCGTAAATACGGAGCTGCTGTATGCACGGCTTTATTTGGAAGCCTTTGAATATCTAAAATTCAAGTCCGAAATCTATCGGCGGATGGAAATTACCGAAAACGGCGTGGCGTACATTTATGTAGACAAGGCGATGCAGGAGGAGTTCGATTTGACCTTAGAGCAGGCGAGCGCCTGCGTGGGTACGCTGGATTCCATCCGGGGCGCTATCTGCTGGATTGTATTTATTGAAAACGGCGATGCTGAGGGTTCTATTCGGGTGCGTCTGCGCTCCCGGTTTGTCCACATTAACCCGGTGGCGGAAAAATACAGGGGCGGCGGACACGCCTGCGCCAGCGGCGCAACGGTTTACGGTCAGGAAGAAATGGATGCCCTGCTTCGGGATGCCGATGCAGTAGTCAAAGAATATAAGGAAACACATGAGGATTGGTTATGAGAATTTTAGTTACAAATGATGACAGCATTTCCGCCCCGGTTCTGCCCAAATTGGTTGCCTGGGCGCAGAAAATGGGTGAGGTTACGGTAGTTGTACCCAAATACCAGCAAAGTGGCAAGAGCCACGGCATTGAGCTTCACGAGCCTTATGAGGTGGTGCAGATTGCGAGCATAAACGGCGCAGAAACCTATACGGTAGATTCTACCCCGGCAGATTGCGTGCGGTTTGCCCTGATGGGTATGAAAAAGCAGTTTGATTTGGTGATTTCCGGCATTAACAATGGCTATAATATGGGTAAGGACATTATGTACTCCGGCACGGCTGCGGCGGTGTTTGAAGCGGCTGCTCAGGGGATTGACGCAGTGGCGTTTTCCTCCACCTTTACCGGCAGCGAAGCGGCTGCGGAGCATTTGGATACTGTATGGGCGTATATGCAGGAAAACCGCCTGTGGGAGTTGGGAAGCCTCTATAATGTAAATATCCCTCCCCAGGGTGGCGAAATCCGCATCACCCGGCAGGGCGGTCCCTACTACTCCGATGACTTTAAGCCTGTTGGCGATAACCGCTACCAGGCCTGCGGCATTTGCATCCACCAAAACAAGGGCGATTTGACCCTGGATACGGATGCGGTGGTCAGTGGCTATATTTCCATTTCGCCGCTGACAGTCAGCCGGGTGGACTTGGCACTTTACGAAAAGCTAAAGGAACTGAATAAGTGAGAAAAGCCGCCGAAAGGCGGCTTTATCGGTTGGTAGTTAACGTCGGCATAGCTGATGGAGTTAGGTCTTGGCTCTCCCTTTGGGAGAGCTGGCAAAAATCTTTGATTTTTGACTGAGAGGGCAACCCTCTCCGCCCCAGTTTGCGAACTGGGGCACCTCTCCCAAAGGGAGAGGCAAGGGGTGCGGCGTGCGGGACGGGAAACCCGTCCCCTACGAGGTGGTAGGATGGTATGGCAAATAAAAATTCCCCCGGGCGAATGCCTGGGGGAAAATGCTTTATAGGGAGATATTAGTTGTAGAACTGGCAAACGAAAGAGGACTCTGCGTAGCTGGGGCCGGCAGTGGTGTAGCTCTTGTCGTTTCTGGTGCCGATGGCGTAGGATCTGCCGTTAACATCGGCAACGACAGTCTTGAGGTTAGCATCGAAGGTGTAAACGGTAGATGCAGTGGTATCGTAAGAGCCGTTTACGTGGGTGCCGCTGACAACCATATTGATGTAGGTCTTGACACCGTCAACCTTGCAGTACAGGTAGTAACCGCCGGTGGTGCTTTCCAGATAAACATCAATGGCGTCGGCAGCCTTTGCGGTGGTAGCCAAGTAGTAAGTCTGCGCCATACCGCCTGCCAGATAGTAGGTGCCACCGCCAGCGTTGGTCTGAACCATACCGAACTTGTAGGCTACGCCGGTCTTGGGAGCTTCAACTAAAGTCAAAACGGAACCTGCGGGAGCCTGGGGCTCAGCACCGTTGACCAAAACGATGGTGCTGTTCTTAACCTGCGCGGCATCGTTATACTGACCGATAGCACCGTAGACCTTAATGGTATCGCCAACTGCGGGCTTGGTGTCCAGATCGCCGAAGGGAATGCCAGCAACATAGGTGCCGTACAGGTACAGCTTGTTGCCATCGCGATCCTCAATGTACATATTGCCGTACTGCTCGTTGACAATTTCAGCGATTGTACCTTCGATGTAGTACTTATTGGCGGTATAGGTGTTGTGCTCGTGAGCCAAACCGATTTCCAGAGCCTTCTTGATGGTTACATTGCTGTCAGCAGCGGGCAGCGCGGGCATTGCGGGGATGGTGAGGGTGTACGTCAGTGCCTCGGACTTGTTGCCGTTATCGTCAGAAATAACGGCGGTGAGGGTATAGGTAACATCGGAATCTGCTCTGGCGGGGATAGAGACCTTCTTGGTACCGGGTTTTGCAGCGTCGTCCGCAAAGGTAACTTCAGCGTTATCGGAGGTCCACTCGACGCAGTAGTGAGCAGTACCACCAATGGTAATATCGCTGAGAACATAGAAATCCTGTGTGGTTTTTGTGCCAATGTCGCCCATAGCAGAATTGAGGTATTCGATGGAATCGGCAAAGTCTGCGGAAGCAGCATTGTTGCCAGGCAGAAGCAGACAAACGGCAATAACAGCAGCAACAGCAAGTACAGCAATTCCTGCGATAGTTATGATTTTCTTATTCATAACAATACTCCTTTTTATAATTTTTAATGAACAGTAATATGGTCGGCGGTGAGAACCTTAATCTGGTACTCGCCGTTGAAGCAGTCAACAACGCCCTTTACATCAATGGTCTTGCCATTGTAGGCAGAGGCTTTGATGACATTTCCTGCTTCGTCTTGCAGAACGATGGTCCGAATGGTTAATGTAATGCCATCGGCTGTAACGGTGATGGACATTGCGCCGTTAGAGTCGGGGTTTTCGCTCTGGGTGGTATAAATATCCGTAACCTTCAGGTTCTTCATCTCGATGGAGGTACCCATAGCCAGCTCGGCATAGGGGTAGGTCTTTGTAACTGCTTCCTCGGTTATGGGATCAATGAGTGTCAGATCTACCTTGCTCTGGAAGGTCTTGGGGGTGGTCAGCACGAAAGCGGCTTCGTTACCCTCGGAGATCAGTCGAATGTCATCGTCCTTGGGGCGGTACTCGCTGTAGCTCAGGCCGGAGACCTGCCAGCTGCCGTTAAAGTTGGTAACACTGCCGGCAAAGCGGACTTCATTGCCGATTTCCAGCAGGTGGCCGCCGGCAAAGTTGAAGCCAACATAGACATACATACCGAAGAATTGCTGGGTTTCTGCGTCGTACTGTTCAACAAAAACACCGTTGTTGTAGTGCATAGTGATTACACCGGTGAAAGCAACCTTCTTGTTTTCGTAGGTCTGAATATTGGTACGCAGCTCCTTCAAGTCCATTTCTTCGGACTCGCCATAGAAGAAATTGGGGTCTTTCTTGCCGGAGTAGACATGCAGCTTCTGGTTCTGTGCCTGGGCGATAGCAGCCAAGCAGGTAGAACCGTAGCGGTTGCCGCCGGAGTTGGAGGCGATTGCCAGACCTTCCTGCAACAGTTCAATGTTCAGGTTGCGGTATTCGCTTTCGCCCTGGGGCTTGTACCAAATCCAGCATAGGTATCTGTCGCCTGTGGAGTCAGCGTCCCAAGTGGTGGTATCGGACTCGATGTAGATGGATTGGGCGTTTTTCAGCTTCTCTTTTGTAAAGTCAGATGCTGTTTTGCCGTATTCCTCAATTTTGCCGGTGGATTCGGGAGTGTTTACAGCCAGGAAACGGGCTTTCAGCACGCCGGTGGGGTTTACAGAATGGGGCACATTGAAATGCACCGTATCACCGTCAATATGGAGTTTGACGGTAACTTCCTGCTTCTTGTAGGAGGAGGACATATCCAGCTTCACAGAGGAAGCATAGTCGACGGTTTCACCGCCCACAATGGGGCTGGTGGGGTCGGGTGTACCGGTGGAGGCGAGGAAGAAAATTCCAACGCCCACACAGATAGCTACAAGAATCAGGGAAATGATGATAATTAATTTTTTATTTTTCATCGGCAGGATTTAACGGCGTCAGAGAACACCTTGTCAATAAATCTGTTCAGATCGCCGCCATCGTCCTGAGTAAGAGCGGCCTGCATCAGAATGCCAACTGCATCACGAGCGTCGGAGGAGCCGTTGAAAGCGGGGGAGACATAGTAAGCGTCAGCCTGCTCCAGACATACCTTAGCGGACAGGTAGGTCAGCTTGTCGTAGCCGTTAGCGGCTGCCATGTTATTTGCATAGATGGGGTGATCTTTCACAGACTTCAGAACGGGAACATAGCCGGAAGTGGCGCCAAATTCAGCCTGGAAGTCAGTGCTGGTGGTCAGGAACTTAACAAACAGCCAGGAAGCGATAACTTCCTGAGGATTTGCGTTCTTGAAGATACAAACGCTGGGACCCTGGGAGATAACCTTAGGCTTTGCGGGGTCGACCTGAGGTACGGTAGCAATACCAACCTCGAAGGGGTACTTACCGGAGGAATCCTTTGCGGGGATCTGGTGGGAAGCGCCTGCAGAGGAGCCGATGCACATATAAGCGCGAGTATCGGTGGTAGCGGTGAACAGACCGGAGGTGTAAGCACCGTAGATTTCCTGGGTGGTTACATAGCCCTTCTGATACCACTCACGGAAACGCTTAACAAAAGCCTTGTTGGTGTCGTTATCAAACAGGTAGTGGTCGCCGGTAGCGCTGGTGTAGGGAGAGCCGTACTGCTCACACATGGTGATGAACCAGTTGGACTCAGAGTCGTAACCCAGAGGGATGGAGGTGGGGTCGATAGCCTTGATCTGCGCGCAGACAGCTTCCAGCTCGTCCCAAGTGGTGGGAACCTTCAGACCGTGCTGATCGAAGAAGGTCTTATTGTAGTACAGAACCTCGGTGGACTTGGAGAAGGGCATAGTGTACATCTTGCCATCGCCAAAAGCGGTGCCTTCGTTGTAGTAGCCTTCGATAAAGTCAGCCTTCTGCTCGGCAGTCAGACCCAAAATCTCAGTAGTGCCGTCAGCGCGGTTTACGGTGATGG
>JAZRKY010000073.1:0-7236 GCA_045646585.1 Faecousia sp.
GAACGACATGGCTACGATCCGACTTATAACTGCGGTAATCCGACCGGCAGATGCGCGGCGGCAGGCATCAATCATAACCAGCAGCTCCATCAAATGGTCGTTCACGGGCTTGCAGGTGGATTGTACCAGGAAAACATCCGCGCCGCGGACGGTCTCGTTCAGGGAGACGGAAACCTCACCGTCGGCAAAGGTTTTAACTTCGCTGTTGCCTAAGGAAATGCCTAATTCCTTGCAAATGGTTTTGGCAAACTGGGGATTGGAGTTGCCGCAAAAGACCTTAATATTATCGCCGTATGCAATCATCAGAAACTACCTCGCTTATTTTCTTTTTATGTGTGCAACCGATTACTGCACATATATGCGTATTATAACACGATATGCACCCTAAATGCAACACAATATGGAAATTTATAGTAACAATTTTTTTAGGGATATTTCGTCGTTTTTGTGCAATATTCCTTTGTAGGATAATAAGATAGGAAATCAAAATTTCTGTGAAAAGTTCCTATTGTACAATGAAAGGATATGTGATATACTACAGTGAGCGATTTTTGAAAGGAAGCAGAGCTATGGCCGATACAATCCGCATCCGCGGCGCGCGGGAAAATAACCTGAAAAATGTTGACCTTACCATTCCGCGGGATAAGCTGGTTGTATTTACCGGCCTATCCGGTTCCGGCAAGTCCAGCCTCGCCTTTGATACCATCTATGCAGAGGGTCAGCGGCGGTATGTGGAAAGCCTCAGCGCCTATGCCCGTCAGTTTTTGGGACAGATGGACAAGCCCGATGTGGATAGTATTGACGGTCTTTCGCCTGCTATTTCCATTGACCAAAAAACCACCTCGAAAAACCCCAGGTCAACAGTTGGTACGGTTACGGAAATTTACGATTATCTGCGGCTTTTGTGGGCGCGGGTGGGTATCCCTCATTGTCCCAAATGCGGCAAGGAAATCCGCCGGCAGTCCATTGACCAGATTGTTGACCGCATTGAAGCTATGGGCGAGGGAACGCGGTTTATTATCCTTTCTCCTGTGATTCGGGGGAAAAAAGGCGAGCATAGCAAGGTTTTTGAGGACGCCAGAAAAAGTGGCTTTGCCCGGGTTCGCGTAGATGGTATTTTCTATGACCTGGGTGAAGAAATCACCTGCGAAAAGAACAAAAAGCACACAATCGAGTTGGTGGTTGACCGTCTTGTGATTCGGGAGGGTCAGCGCCGGAGACTGACTGACTCTGTGGAGACCGCCTGTAACCATTCTGAGGGGCTTGTGGTGATCCATTTGCCGGACAGTGGGGAAGAGCTGTCCTTTTCCCAAAACTATGCCTGCGAGGACTGCGGTATCAGCCTTACTGAGTTAGAGCCGAGAATGTTCTCCTTTAATAATCCGGCTGGCGCGTGTCCCCAGTGCGCGGGCTTGGGCTTTCAGCTTGTTGCCGATGCGGATTTGGTGATTCCCGATAAGTCTGTCTCCATTTTTGACGGTGCTATTCAAGCCTCCGGCTGGCAAAACGCCCGGACAGACTCCATTTTCAGAATGTACTTTGAGGCGCTTGCCAAGAAATATAACTTTTCCTTAACAGCCCCTGTGGAAACTCTTTCTCCCGAGGCTATGGATGTGATTTTATACGGCACAAAGGGAGAAAAGCTGCGTATGACCTACAACCGGGGAAGCGGTTGGGGTGTGATGGAGCAGCCCTTTGAGGGCGTGCTGAATAATATCAGCCGCCGATTCCGTGAGACCCAGTCCGATTCCGTTCGCAAGGAACTGGAGGAGTGTATGTCCTCAGCCCCTTGCCCCCAATGTAACGGTAAGCGCCTTTCTGAGATTGCCCGGGCGGTTACTGTTGGCGGCATCGGCATTATGGATTTTTGCGAAATGAATATCGCCAAAGCTCTTGCCTTTATGGAGGATTTGCAGCTTGAGGGCAATATGGCCATTATCGCCCAGCAGATTGTGCGGGAGATTAAGGCAAGACTTAGCTTTTTAATGGATGTTGGCTTGGGGTATCTGACTTTATCCCGGGCATCTGCCACCCTTTCCGGCGGTGAGAGTCAGCGCATCCGTTTGGCAACCCAAATTGGCTCTTCCCTGATGGGCGTACTGTATATTTTGGACGAGCCGTCTATTGGCTTGCACCAAAGAGATAATGATAAGCTGCTGCTTACCCTCAAACGCCTGCGGGATTTGGGAAATACCCTGATTGTGGTAGAACACGATGAAGATACTATGCGGGCGGCGGACTATATCGTAGATGTGGGACCGGGCGCAGGCAGCCACGGCGGTGAGATTATTGCCGCAGGCACGCTGGAGGAAATTATTGCAGAGCCTCGTTCCATTACAGGTCAATACCTCTCCGGCGTTAAGAAAATACCTGTACCCAGCGCCCGCAGAAGGGGTAACGGTCATTTCCTTACGGTTGAAGGGGCGCGGGAAAACAATTTGCAGGATGTGGATGTTTCCATTCCCCTTGGCACACTGACCTGCGTTACCGGCGTATCCGGCTCGGGTAAATCCAGCTTGGTAAGGGAAATTCTCCAAAAGACCCTGGCAGGAAAGCTCAATCACGCAAGAACCCGACCCGGCGCTTGCCGCCGTATCCTCGGTATGGAGCATTTGGATAAGGTCATTGACATTGACCAAAGTCCCATCGGTCGTACACCGCGCTCCAATCCTGCCACCTATACCGGCGTGTTTAACGATATTCGTGAGCTGTTTGCCTCCACAAAGGATGCCAAAATCCGGGGCTACGGTCCGGGTCGATTCTCCTTTAATGTCAAAGGCGGAAGATGCGAGGCCTGTAGCGGCGATGGTCTTGTGAAAATCGAGATGCACTTTTTGGCGGATGTCTATGTGCCCTGTGAGGTTTGTCGTGGACAGCGGTATAACCGGGAGACCTTGGAGGTTCAGTACAAGGGTAAGAATATTGCAGAGGTTTTGGATATGCGGGCAGAGGAGGCGGCGCAGTTTTTTGAAAACCTGCCCAAGCTCCAACGAAAAATTCAGACCCTTGTGGATGTGGGCTTAGGCTATATCCGCCTTGGTCAGTCCAGCACAACCCTGTCCGGCGGTGAAGCCCAGCGGGTTAAGCTGGCAACTGAGCTTGCCAGAGTGTCCACAGGCAAAACCATCTATATTTTAGACGAGCCTACCACAGGACTTCACGCAGCCGATGTTCACAAGCTGATTGAGGTGTTGCAGCAGCTGGTAGATGGGGGCAATACGGTGCTGGTGATTGAGCATAATCTGGATGTGATTAAGAGCGCGGACTATTTGATTGATTTAGGTCCTGAAGGTGGCGATAAGGGTGGGAATATTGTTGCCTGCGGTACGCCGGAAGAGGTGTCTGCTGTTCCCGAAAGCTACACAGGGCAGTACCTGAAGGATTATCTGTAAAAATACCGGCCTGCTTTGCAGGCCGGCGAGGTTATTCTTCGTATAAATCAGAGGGCAGAACATCGGCAAGCTCTAATAGAGCGTGATCCTGTCCGCCACTGTAATCAATGGGGAAAATATCGGATTGGAGCATACCCGGTTTGTTTGTTTGAATGGAAAGGGTTAAGGTAACACTAAGACCTTTTCCTTCGGGCTGCCGGATGAGTACTGTTCCATCGTGGGCAGATGCGGCAGCGCATACATAAAGCATACCCAGGCCCATACCCATTCGGCTGTCTTCAATGGCAGGCTCTCTGAGGTAGCGGGTAAAGATATTTTGGTTGGTATTGTCTATAAGTCCGCTGCCCTCGTCTGTAACGGTAAGCAGAAGCTGTTTGCCGCATTTTTCCAAGGTGGCAGTGATGGTGCTGCCCACCGGGGAGAACTTCATAGCGTTGGACAGGAGATTGTAAATAGCCCGTTCCAGCCGTTCTGTGGAAATAAGGGAGAAAATTTCTTCCTCAGGTGCGGTGTAGATGAGCTTGTAGCCAGCTTTTTCCAAAAGATGCTGCACCTTGTCCATAATCTCCTGAATATAAGCAGGTACATTTTGTGTCTGCATTACATAATGAACGGAGTTACTGTACCGAGGAGCGTCTGCCATATTGCCAACAAGCCGTTGGATGGACAAAAGACTCTTATTCAGCTTTGCTGACAGGACAGGTTCTTTCAGGGCTTCTTCGGGGAACAGTTGCGTGGTCAGTGCCATCAGCTCCGTCAGCTGGGAGCGAAGTTGGAGCGCGGCAAGGGACATAATTTGCAGCTCCTGCTCGCTGACAGAGCGCTCCATCAGAAATAAGTCTACACACATTGTTTTGGTAACGGAAGCATCCCATACGGTGCCTTCGATGCTAAGACGCAGATGAAGGCGGCCGTCGGTAAATGCGCCATAGGCTTCCTTTCCTGTAAGAAGAAGTGTCTCGATGGCTGCGCCGATTTTTACTTGCCGCTTTGCAGCGGCATCGTTACAAAGTATGACAGCGCCGTCAGATACGGCAAAGGCCGGGCGATCCAATAGTTTCAAAAATTCTTCGGCTTGGTTGTAATTTTGCATACGCTCTCTCCTTTGCACTTAGGTTGCGCATAAATCGCAAATTGTTTCACGCAGTATTCGTCAAAATTCGCACATTTTCTCTATTGTAGCGAATTATTTGGCAAATAGCAAGATAAAACTGTTTTGAGGTGGAAAATATGTCAATTCACGGTGGACATAGAGAAAGACTGCGTTCCCGCTTTTTGCGGGAGGGCTTGGATAATTTTGAAGAGGTTAATGCCTTGGAGCTTCTTTTGTTCTACTGCATTCCCAGAAAGGACACAAACGAGCTTGCCCACGCCCTTTTGTCTCACTTTGGCTCTTTTCATCAGGTTTTGGATGCCACCCCCGAGGAATTGATGGCAGTTCCCGGCATTGGGGAGGGAACGGCAACCTTTTTGCCTCTTATTTCCGCCGCCTGCCGTTACTACAGAGTGAATCAAGCAAACGATTGCTCTGCCCTGGATACCATCGAAAAATGCGGTGATTTTCTTGTTAATTACTTCCACGGGCGGAAAAATGAGACAGTTATCCTCTTGTGCTTGGATGCCAAATGCAAGAAAATCGTATGCAGAGAGATAGGCGAGGGCAGTGTAAATTCTGCCAGCATTTCTGCCCGGCGTGTGGCAGAAATTGCCCTTGGGGTAAAGGCGACCTTTGTGGTGCTTGCTCATAACCACCCCAGCGGCGTGGCTGTGCCGTCGGCTGAGGATGTGCAGACAACAAGGCTGGTTGCAAAGAGCTTAAATGCGGTGGGAATTACCTTAACAGACCATATTGTGGTTTCCGACGATGATTATGTATCTATGGTACTATCCGGTCTTTATCACAGCGAGGATATGTGATACCATCCCCCTTACGGCAGGCACCGTAAGGGGGTTTTTGCCACTGGAAGAATTTACAGGTTGATTGCTTATGCCCGATTTTGTAAAATACATACAGGACTTGCAAGCCCAAAATGAATTTGTGAGGTGGATTTTATCGGAAGAAGAGTACTGATTTTATTACTTGCCTTGATTTTATCTGCTTACTGCCTTTTACCTATACGGGCAGAAGCGGCCAGTGCCGATTCTAAGGCCGGCGTTGTAGCCACATCGTCCGGACCTTTGAATGTACGGCGCAGCGCATCCACAGCCTCGGCAGTGGTAACCACACTGAAAAAAAGCAGCTATGTAACCCTTCTTTCCAAGAACGGCAGCTGGTGGTATGTGGAGTACGCGCAAGGAAAATACGGCTATTGCCACGCCGATTTCATAAAGGTGGTTGACAGTTCTGTTGCAACCGTTGCCACCAATTCCAGCCCGCTGAATGTACGCAGCGGCGCGGGTACATCCTACCGAAGAATAGATGCTTTGGCAAAGGGGACAAAAGTTATCGTCCTTTCCACTTCGGGAAGCTGGCGCAGAGTTTTGTATAACGGCACGAAAACCGGCTATGTCAGCGCCTCTTATCTGTCATCGGGAAATAAGTATAGCGCAGTAACGCTTTCTGTGCCTTACTATTTGCAGACGGACAGTCGCTGGTCTTGGGTAACCTTAGGCAGCTCCGGGCAGACAATGGCAAAAATCGGCTGTACCACAACCGCCCTTGCTATGTCGGAATCCTATCGCCGGGGAAAAACCGTTTATCCCGATGCGATGGCGAAAAGTCTTAGCTATACGCCCACAGGAAGCCTATACTGGCCGGAAAATTATGTGGGCGTAACCAGCGGACTTAATCTGCAAGCAATCTATGATTACCTGCGGGCGGGAAAGCCGGTGATTGTTGGCTTTACCAACAAAAGCGGCGGACAGCATTGGGCAATTATCTACGGTTACAACGGCGGAAACACTTTGCAGACAGGCGGGTTTCTTATTCGCGACCCCGGCGACAGTTCCCGCACCAACCTTTCCCATTTGATGGAGGATTACCCCTACTTTGGCAAGTATGTATATTATCAATAAGCAAGAGGACTGCACCAATAAGGTGCAGTCCTCAATTGCGTTTGTGCATATTGCACAAATTTAATGGTGAAAATTTGGCTGGCAATAATGCAAAATTTGCAAAAAATTTCACGATTCCTTTGCTGTTCTGTGCTATAATATAACAGGAAGAGGAAATTCCCTTCCTGAAGGAGTGCTACATATTTATGAATAACATCTTGTTCTTTCTTTTGCCAAAGGCAATGTGCGCCTTTGTTTACGACGATTATACCATCCGTCAGGCATTGGAGAAAATGGAGGCCGCTGGCTATGCGGCGCTTCCCATCCTGAACCGCAGAGGCGAGTACCGGGGAACTATCACTGAGGGTGATTTGCTGTGGGCGCTGAAAAATATCTGTTATATGGATATGCGCCAGGCAGAGGCAAGACGAATTGCCGAGCTGGAACGGCGGCGGGACAATATCCCTGTGCGGGTTACAACAGATATGCACGACCTTGTACAGCGGGCAAGCACCCAGAATTTTGTGCGGGTTGTGGATGATAAGGATACCTTTATCGGTATCATCACCCGCAGCTCCATTATTCGGTATTGCTCCGAACGGTTATTTGCAGAATCGGATAAAAAAAGCAGCTGACGGCTTGAGCTTTTATATGGAAATGGGAAAAAGCGCTACTTGGTTTTTGCTACCGGGTAGCGCTTTTCCGTTCAGACATCAAAAATGACCGAACAGACACAAATCAACATTTCTCCATTTTTATTTGATATGATAAGCTTGCAAGTTAAACCGAAATGGAGGAAAACATATGCAAGCAATTAAGGCTAAGGGACTTTCTAAGCAGTACAAAAGCT
>JAZRKY010000074.1:0-2513 GCA_045646585.1 Faecousia sp.
CGACTGAAGAAACTGGCGCAATTGGCGCAGGAGGCATAATATGGGTTTTGTCCATTTACATGTTCACTCTGAATATAGCCTTTTAGACGGTGCCTGCCGCATTGATCGGATGATGGATCGGGTCAAGGAACTGGGGCAGAGCGCCATTGCCCTGACCGACCACGGTGTAATGTACGGCTGTATTGACTTTTATAAGACCGCTAAGGCCACCGGCGTTAAGCCGATTATCGGCTGTGAGGTCTATGTAACCCGCCGCAATATGGAGGATCGGGTTCACGGCATTGATAATGACCCCTATCACTTGGTGCTTTTGTGCAAAGACCGTCAGGGCTATGAAAACCTCTGCCGTTTGGTTTCCGAGGGCTTTATCCACGGCTTTTACGGCAAGCCCCGCGTGGATATTAAGCTGCTGCGGCAATATAGTGAGGGTCTTATCGCCCTGTCTGCCTGTCTGGCAGGCGGCGTTGCCCAGTGCCTTATGGAAGAGGACTATAACGCAGCCAAGGACTATGCCCTTACAATGGCGGATGTTTTCGGTGAGGACAACTTCTATTTGGAGCTTCAGGATCATAATATCCCGGAGCAAACCGCCGTCAATCAAGGCATTTGCCGCATCGCAAGAGAGACAGGTTTGCCAATGGTGGTTACCAATGACGCCCATTACCTGCGCAAAGAGGATGCCACGATGCAGGATGTGCTGCTGTGCGTGCAGACCGGCAAAACCATTGATGACCCCAACCGTATGAAATTCCAAACCGAGGAATTTTACTTAAAAAGCGAAGAGGAGCTGCGGACGCTGTTCCCCGACTTAGACGATGCTTTTGAAAATACCGTCCGTATTGCAGACCGCTGCAATCTGGAATTTGTGTTTAATCAGTACCATTTGCCCTCGTTTCCGGTACCGGAGGGCTATACCAACGAAGAATATTTCAAAAAACTCTGTATGGATGGCTTCAGGGAGCGCTACGAAAATCCCCCGGAAAGCTACAAAGAGCGCCTGGAATATGAAATCGGCGTTATCAGCCGGATGGGCTATGTAAATTACTATCTCATTGTTTGGGATTTTATCCGCTTTGCCAAGGAAACCGGCATTCCCGTCGGTCCCGGCCGTGGCTCGGGCGCGGCTTCCATTGTCGCCTACTGTATGCACATTACAGAGGTCGACCCGATGCAGTACGCCCTGATTTTCGAGCGGTTTTTGAATCCCGAGCGGGTCAGTATGCCCGACTTTGATACAGACTTCTGTCAGGAGCGCCGTGGCGAGGTTATTGACTATGTTATGAAGAAATACGGCGCAGACCACGTCGCCCAAATTGCCACCTTTGGCACAATGGCTGCTCGCGGCGCAATTCGGGATGTAGGTCGCGTGCTGAATTTAAGCTATGCGGAAACCGACCAGGTGGCAAAGCAGGTGCCTGCAATGCCTCTGCATATTACCCTAAAAGAGGCTTTGGAGGTTTCTCCCAAGCTCAAGGAAATGTACGACGGCGATGAGAAAATCCGCACCGTTATAGATACGGCTATGCGCTTGGAGGGTATGCCCCGCAATACCCCCACCCACGCCGCCGGCGTTGTGATTACCGCCGACCCGGTTTACAGCTATGTACCCCTTTCCTGCAACGATGATACCATCGTAACCCAGTACACAATGACCACCATTGAGGAGCTGGGACTTCTCAAAATGGACTTTTTGGGTCTGCGCAACCTGACGGTTATCAAGGATGCCCAAACCCAAATCCAAAAAATCCACCCGGACTTTTTGATTGACAAAGTGCCGGACAATGACCCGGAAACCTTTGCGATGCTGGCAGAGGGCAAGACCCAGGGCGTGTTCCAGCTGGAATCTGCAGGTATTACCGGCGTTTGCATCAATATGAAGCCCACTTCCATTGAAGATATGACGGCTATCGTGGCGCTGTACCGCCCCGGTCCTATGGATTCTATCCCCAAGTTTATTGCCAACAAGCAAAATCCCGCAAAGATTACCTATAAAACACCCCACTTAGAGCCTATTTTGCGGGTTACCTACGGCTGTATTGTCTATCAGGAGCAGGTTATCGAGATTTTCCGCGCCTTGGCTGGTTATACAATGGGACAGGCCGATAATATCCGCCGGGCTATCACCAAAAAGAAGCAAAAGGTCATCGAGGAAGAGCGCAAGGTCTTTGTCTACGGTGATCCTGCCCAAAATATCCCCGGCTGTGTGGGCAGAGGTGTCAGCGAGGCGGCCGCCCAGTCTATTTACGATGAAATCGTAGAATTTGCCAACTACGCCTTTAATAAAGCCCACGCCGTGTGCTATGCGGTGGTATCCTACCAAACCGCATACCTAAAGTGCCATTATCCCCGCCAGTATATGGCGGCCTTGATGACCTCTGTGATCGCTGCCCAGGATTCTGGTGCCAAGATCGCAGGCTACATTGCCGAGTGCAAGGAAATGAAGATCCCTGTGCTTCCGCCGGATGTGAATTACTCCCTGGATAACTTCAGCGTTGAGGGTGATGCCATACGTT
>JAZRKY010000075.1:0-2688 GCA_045646585.1 Faecousia sp.
CTTAGGAAGACATACAGCTTTGCAACTCCTTGGCCCACAGAACGACATGGCTACGATCCGACTTCAAACTTCCCGGTTTGCGTATGCGGCAAAAAACCGAAAGTAAAACTCATTACGAAAAAACCCATTACAGCTTCTGACGGAGAATT
This sequence comes from Faecousia sp., assembly GCA_045646585.1. Classification (GTDB taxonomy): domain Bacteria; phylum Bacillota; class Clostridia; order Oscillospirales; family Oscillospiraceae; genus Faecousia. Next base: position 150 of record JAZRKY010000075.1, read on the forward strand.
GGCGGTAAACCCCAGATCCCGCAGCGCGAAGCTGAGAATTTGTGAAAAGCTTTGATTGGAAGGAGACGAATCTCGTGGCAAGTCAGATCGATATCAGATATATAGATTTCAGCACAGAGGGTAATGCTGCCCGTAAGTTCACGCCTGTATCGCAAAACAAGCAGGTACAGCTTCCTGAGGCAAAGCGGAGAAGCCGTCGAGTGCTGTATATCGACCCTCTGGCGGTAATCGGCGTGGTAGTAGCAGTATGTATGCTGGTGCTTATGGGCGTTGGTATGTTCCGTCTCCAGGCGGCAGAGGATCGCAATATGCAGATGGCGCAATATGTAGACTCTCTGACAGAGAAAAACACAGCTCTGCGCCAGGAGTTTAATGAAGTGTGCGATTTGGATGAAATCCGTCAGCTGGCGCTGGCCTTGGGTATGATTCCCAAAACAGATGCCCCTCAAACCGGCATCAGTATGTATATCCCCGAGGAAACAGTGGAAACACCCTCTCTGTGGGAGCAGATCGGAATATTTTTAGCAGGACTTTTTGCATAAAGACTGCCCCGACCAATAATATAAAGTAGCACGAATGGGCAGCAAGGTTACCTTTGCTGCCCTTCAAAATCGAAAGGTCGGGGTTTTATGAAGAAAAACAGGGATAAAAGAGCCTTTAACCGCGTCCGCGCAGATAGCGGACAGCATCGAAGGGTGCTGCTGGTGACGGCAATTTTAGGGATTTTGGCATTTGTGCCCACCATAGTCCAGCTATGCAACCTGATGATTGTAAACTACGAGTATTATTCAGACCTTGCCCTGCGCAATCAGACCCGCACCACCCGGGTAATGGCGGACAGAGGCTGGATACTCGATAGAAATATGCGCGTTCTTGCCACATCGGTAACAGTGGAAAATGTCTACCTCGACCCCCACGAATTGAAACAATCCAAGGCAGATTTAACCGCCATCGGCAACGCCCTTGGGGAAATTTTGGATAAAGACCCGGCCTGGATTGTGGAGCAGGGGAAGGACAGAACCAAGCGCTACAAACAAATCGCATCCCAGGTAAGCGAAGAGACGGCGGCAAAAATCCGCCTGTATATTAACGAGAACAACATATCCGGCATCCACTTAGAGCCCAGCTCCCAGCGGTATTACCCCTACGGAACGCTGGCAGCCCAGGTAATCGGCTTTACCAATCTCTCCGGACAGGGCTCTGAGGGGATAGAAGCGGCCTATAATAGCTTTTTGGAAGGCAGTGGCGGCAAGGTCATTACCACCAAGGGCAATAACGAAATGGATATGCCTTTTTCCTATGAAAAATATGTCTCCTCCCAAAAGGGCTATAATGTGATTCTTACCATTGACACCACGGTGCAGGCCATATTGGAAAAACAGATGGAGGATGCCATCGCCCGATATGATGTACAAAACGGCGCTTTTGGGATCTTAATGGATGTAAACACCGGGGAAATTTTGGCAATGGCAACCCTTGGCAATTACGACCCCAACAATTATCTGGAAATCAAGGACGAAAAGACCGTAGCCTCTTTGGAAATACTGCGCCAAGCCTACGAAAACAGCCCCGCAGGCAGCGCAGCCTATGAAAACGGAAAGAAAGCCTATACCGAGGCGCTGACCCAGGCGCAGCTGAAGCAGTGGCGCAACCGTTGCATTTCCGACGGCTATGAACCGGGGTCAACCTTTAAGGTGCTGACCCTTGCGGCGGCGCTGGATTGCGGAGCAGTAACTTTAGAAACAAGCTTTCACTGCAGCGGCGCAGAGCAGATTCCCGGCAGATCCCAGAGGCTTCACTGTTGGCGTTCTACAGGACACGGCGCGCAAAAAACCGCCCAGGCACTGCAAAATTCCTGCAATTTGGCATTTGCCCACATTGGGCTTAAGCTGGGCGGTGAACGGTTTTACGAGTATATTCAAAATTTTGGTGTACTGGAAAAAACAGGCATTGACCTAAACGGTGAGAGTAAGGGCGTCTTTTTTGATAAAAATATCATTGTAAATACCGACAAATGGGGTACGGCATCCCTGACCTCAGCGGCTTTTGGGCAAACCTTTAAGCTGACACCCTTGCAGCTTGTGCGTGCAATTTCAGCGGTTGTTAACGGCGGAGAGCTGATGGAGCCTTACATTGTTTCTGAAGTGCAGGACGATGATGGCAACACGGTGTTAAAGCAAGAGCCTACAGTCATCCGTCGGGTTATCAAAGAGGAAACCTCTGTGATTATGCGTCAGCTTATGCAATCGGTTGTTACGGAAGGAACAGCGAAAAATGCCCAGGTGGCGGGCTTTGCCATTGGCGGCAAAACCGGCACAAGCGAAAAAATAGATGTGTTTGACGAAAACGGTCAGCGGGTGCAGGATAAAATTGTTTCCTTTGTAGGGGTTGCGCCAATGGACGATCCGCAGTATATTGTACTTGTGGCCCTGGATACCCCCTCCCGTAGTACCGGAATCTATATTTCCGGCGGTGTGATGGCAGCGCCCACTGTGGGTGCGGTAATGGCAGATATCCTGCCTTATCTGGAGGTAAAGCA
>JAZRKY010000076.1:0-6867 GCA_045646585.1 Faecousia sp.
GGGACTAAGGTCGAATGACCGAGGACATTCGCTGGGAACCGCAACAGGATATTAGCCGCCCCTACGGTGTTGCGGGGAGGTGCGTTGTAGGGGCGGGGTTTTCCCGACCGCAAGAGAATGGGACGGGAAACCCGTCCCCTACGAATAAAATATAAACAAACCCTGCCACCATTTGTTAGGTGGCGGGGGTGTACATAAATTATTGGGAATACTACGGGGATCTTCACCGATTTCACCGCTTTCGTGGGCGCCGATGGGGTTAAAGTACCGCAGCAGCACAACACCCCATTCCTTGTCCGCATATGCTATGCCGGAGAGGATTTGCTCGGTCATATACTTCGTCCAGCCGTAGGGGTTGGTGCAGCCTCCTGTTCGGGAAGTCTCCCGAAGAGGCGTTTCGTTATCGGCAGAGTAAACGGTGGCAGAGGAGGAGAAGATGATGTTCTTCATTCCGATGTCTGCCATTACCTTGGTGAGCACCAAGGTGGAATTGAGGTTATTGTCGTAATATTTCCAAGGAATGGAGATGGACTCGCCCACCGCTTTTAGTCTGGAAAGTGGATGACACAGCCAATCCCGTTTTCCGCGAAGATTTTACGGAGCAATTCTTCGTTCCGCACATCGCCTTCGTAAAATTTAAGAACTTTTCCTGTGAGCTTCTGCACCCGATTCAGGCTTTCGGCGTTGGAATTGCAAAGATTGTCAATGACAACCACACCGTAGCCACTGTTTAACAGTTCCACACAAGTGTGAGAGCCAATATATCCAGCACCGCCGGTAAACAAGTATATTCATTACAAAACCTCCTGATTTACGCGGGAAATAAAGCGCATAAAGCCATTTTTACCGGCTTCGGTACTTTTATATACACCGGCATCCTCCAAAACAGCGGCAAAGACCTTGCCGGTTTCCTGCAGGAGGATTGGGAGGGCGTTTTCTGCCGTAAAGGTGTACTGCTTTTTGAGGCTATCCACCCAATGGGCGTGCTTGGAAAGGGCTTCGTTGTTTTGAACATCTACACCGGTTATAAGGGCATCCGCCAAATCGCTTAGCTCTTTTTTCAGGCGGCTGGGAAGCACTGCCAGACCCATAACCTCAATAAGACCAATGTTTTCCTTTTTGATGTGGTGCTTGTCTGCGTGGGGATGAAATACCCCAAGGGGATGTTCTTCTGTGGTAATATTGCACCGCAATACCAAATCCAACTCAAATTTTTCGCCTCTGCGGCGGGCGATGGGGGTGATGGTGTTGTGAGGCTCTCCATCCGTGTATGCCAGGATTCCGCAGTTTTCGTCGGAGTAACCCCGCCAAATGGTAAGTATCCTCTCAGCAAGCTCGACAAGACGCTGAGGGTCGCTTCCCGTAATACGGATAACGCTCATCGGCCATTTAACAATACCGGCTTGCACATCTTCAAAGCCGGCAAAGGTGATGACTTTTTCAATGGGCGCAGTTTCCATAGCGAAGGTATAATGACCGCCCTGGAAATGCTCGTGGCTGAGGATAGAGCCGCCAACGATGGGCAGGTCTGCATTGGAGCCGACAAAATAGTGGGGGAACAGGGCAACAAAGTCTAAAAGCTTCTGGAAAGCTGCCCGGTCAATCTTCATAGGGGTGTGCTGGGCGTTAAAGACAATGCAGTGTTCGTTATAGTACACATAGGGGCTGTACTGCATAAACCAGTCTTTGCCGCCAATGGTGATAGGTATAATGCGGTGGTTTTGCCGGGCGGGGTGGTTCATTCGACCGGCATAGCCTTCGTTTTCCGGGCAAAGCAGACATTTGGGATAGCCGGATTGGGGAGCGTTTTTGGCGGCGGCGATGGCTTTGGGGTCTTTTTCCGGCTTACTGAGATTGATGGTAATATCCATTTCGCCATAGTCGGAGGCGTATTTCCAGCGCATATCCTTCCGAATGCGATAAGTACGAATATAGTCGGTATCGCAGCTAAGCTTATAGTACCAATCTGTGGCAGAAACCGGGTCTATGGCATATTTTTCCCGGAAAGTGTGGATGATTTCCCGGGGCATGGGGGTGATAAGTCCCATAATTTTGGTGTCAAACAAATCCCGGGCGGTGATGTTATCTTCGCAAAGACCCCTCTGGCAGGCAAAATCCAAAAGACCGGCCAAAATCTCTTCCAAATCCTCGCTTTGGGGCTCGTCAGAGGGGGTATATTGGTCTAAATGCAAAAGCGCCAGCAACCGATTCAGTAAAACCCGGTGGTCCTCCGGCTGGGCAAGAGAGCAGTTCATCGCGTAGGAGATAAGCGCGTCAATGTAGGTTTCAATTTTCATTTTTATTCTCCGTTACTGAGAAAATAAACTTGGTTTCTGAGTGATAGGGCTGACCGGCTTCGGTGATAGGCTGCGGCCAAGCAGGCTCGTTAAGGGAATTTGGAAAATACTGAGTTTCCAGGCAAATGCCGCTGCGGCAGCTATAGCTGACACTGTCTTTGCCTCTTTTTATAAAAACCGCTTTATTCTGCAAATGCTTCCACGCCGCCTTCAGGACGGATGGAAAGCACATGGCAAGCGCCTTCGCCGAGGGCGGCATCAATGCCTGCGCGGAAATCTTCCAAAATGTCGAAGGGGACAAAGGCCTGCACAGTTCCGGCAAAGCCGCCGCCGTGGACGCGGTACGCGCCTTTGCCTTTGAGGTAGTGCTCGCACAGCGCCAAGCTAATTGCCACATCCTGATGCTCGGTGTAGCCGGCAGGAATGACATTTTGCAGGTACATCCAGGAGGAACGACCGCTTTCTTTGATAAGCTGCAGGAAAGCTTCAAAATCGCCTTTTTCCAAAGCCTCTACCTGCTTGGGAACGCGGGCATTTTCCTGATAGAAATGGATGCAGCGCATCACCGCCCGGTCGCCGCAATCCCTTCTTAGCCCGGGGATGGCTGCATAGAAATTCTTTTCATCGATTTGGGTCAAAACTTCCTTGCCGAAATAAGCCGCAACGGCTTTGATTTCGCCGGGAACAGCGGCGTATTCGTCGGTTAAATCTGCGTGGCTGGCGCGGGTATCGATGATGCAAAGGGCGTGTCCGCAAGTAGAAAAATCAAAGTTTACAGGGCGGATAACCGGGTTTTCCTTGTCAAAAAAGTTGATATTTACAAGATTGCCCACAGCAGATGCCATTTGATCCATCAGTCCGCAAGGTTTGCCGAAAAATACATTCTCCGCATACTGACCAATTATAGCAATTTCGGGCTGGGCCGCCTTGCCGTCAAAGAACAGATGATTGATAATCGTGCCGATAAGCACCTCAAAGGCGGCAGAGGAGCTAAGACCGCTGCCGGGCAGTACGGTGGATTCTACATAGGCATCGAAGCCGGAGAGCTTGCAGCCAAGCTGAGAAAAACGGGCAGCCACGCCGCGAATGAGGGCAGGAGTGGTGTTAATTTCTGCTTCGACCGGGGTTAGTTCCCGAACATCCACCTGGCAAAGGGGATAGCCTTTCGATTGAATGCGGATGAAATCGGTGCCATTTATTCGGACAGCCGCTACAGTATCTAAATTGACAGCCGCGGCCAGCACCCGACCTCGCTGATGGTCTGTATGATTTCCACCAATCTCGGTGCGACCGGGCGCGGAAAAATACCTCTGCGGCTGATTGCCAAAAGTGGCAGAAAAACCGGCATCTAAGGTGTTTTTCGTTTTGCTGTTCAGTTTCAAAGTGTTCATAGGGATATCTCCAAACATCTGATTAGATAGGGATAACACAATCATACTATATCATAGTTTTTGAATTTGTACATTGTTTTTTGTATATATTGCAGGAAAATGGACTTGCCGTGGGGAATAGGCTTTAGTAACCGCTGACAAAACTGTCTGCGGTTACTTTATAGGAGGTGAAGCGTATGATTGCCGCTGTATGGCTGATGCTCAGCGGACTTATGTACGCACTGCAGCTATCCACAGGGAGTTTCCCAAAGCCCCTGACGGAGGAAGAGGAGAATTACTATCTTGACCGGGCGGAAAAAGGGGATTTGGAGGCCCGAAACATACTGATAGAGCGGAATTTGCGCCTAGTTGCGCATATTATGAAAAAATACTATGCCCAAACGGCAGATCAAGAGGATTTGATTTCTATCGGAACCATAGGACTTATAAAAGGGATTACTACATTTGACCGAACAAAAGGCGCGCGGCTGGCTACCTATGCCGCCCGATGCGTTGAAAATGAAATCCTGATGTATTTTCGCAGCCAAAGGAAAAGCAGTCAGGATGTTTCATTGTCAGACTATATCGAAACGGGGATGGACGGAACGGCCCTTTCTCTTATGGATGTAGTCAGCGGGGAGGAGGACCTTTTGGAGCAAGTGAGTCGGCGCCAAATGCTGCAAAAGGTTTGCCGGGCGGTGGATACTTCACTAACACCGCAGGAACGGGAGGTCATTCTTCACAGATATGGCTTAGGCGGACACAGTCCGAAACGACAGCGTGAGGTTGCACAGCAAATTGGTATTTCCCGTAGCTATGTATCCCGAATTGAAAAGCGGGCATTGGCGAAGCTGCGTCAGGTGCTTGAGGTGTAGAAAAGGGGAAAAATTAAACTAATAATGGCAAAAATGCAGCATTTTAAGAAAAAAATAGGGGAATTCTATAATTATTTGAAATTACAGGTTGACAAGGGGGAGTGGCGGTGATATTATACCCTTAGTTCTTTTTGATTCAATGTACAGATATATTTTAGATACTAACTCTTTTGGAATGAGAGGCACATAGTATGAAAGAGTTTTATGTAGCACCTGAAGCGGAGATTATCCGTTTTGTTGCTCAGGAGAGTATTGCTGATAATCCTGCTTCCATTTTGGACTGGGCTGTTAATAATGACGATGGCATCATTAACGAAGACAAATGGTTTAACTGATTTGATAATTTATATTTTAGCGGCACCTGTGCGGGGTGCCGCTATTTTGCTATAATGCACAAAATGCGCAGAATTATTGAAAATTATAGCTGCATAGAGTATAGAATTCCAGTACGATGCAAGTGCCTTGATGTATGCTCCGCGATAGAGGAAATACCTTTTTAATTCTTTCCGATCTGTTTGTTTCGTATTTTTTAGAAAATGCTGTAAAATTTCAGTTTTTTATGTCTGTTCTCTTGACAAAAAGGCAAAAGCATATTAAATTATTCTAAGAAAAAGTCCGGCGCGGTGTTGTTTCGGCACTGCACCGGATATACTTATTTCCATATAATATGGATATTCCCACGGTGCTTTCCGTGTATCAGATAGGAGCAGGAAAATGAAGTATAATTGCTTGGAAATTCTCAAATGGACAGAAGCCCAACTGAAATATACGGCCGACGTTTCCCTTCGGGAGGCAACCGCCCAGGAGCTGCACAGCGCATTGGGTACAGCGGTGATGATGGCGCTGGCGGATAACTGGAGCCAGAGCAAGGCCGCCCGTATGCACAGCAGAAAGGCCTACTATATTTCCGCTGAGTATCTCATTGGTCGCTTGGTTTACAGCAACCTCTATAATATGGGTATTTTAGAGGAAATGAAAAAGCTCTTTGCTGAGCGGGGTGTAGACCTGGCAATCCTTGAGGATATCGAGGACGCGGCTTTGGGTAACGGCGGCTTGGGTCGCTTGGCTGCCTGCTTCTTGGACTCTGCTGCCAGCACAAATATCCCCCTGTCCGGCTACGGTCTGCGGTATCGCTTCGGTCTGTTCAAGCAGAGCTTTGATGATTACGGCAGCCAGCGCGAAATGGCGGACGATTGGGCAAAGTTTGGCGACCCTTGGTCCTACCGTCGGTATAACCACGCCGTTAAGATTGCGTTCCCTGACCATACCGTAGTTGCTGTGCCTTACGATGTTCCCGTTATCGGTTATGGCACAGAGAATGTGGGCACACTCCGCCTGTGGCAGTGCGAGGCAGAGGAGGAACTGGACTTTAACGCCTTTAATGACCAGGATTATCTGCGGGCGCTGACCCAGAAGAATAAGGCGGAGGATATTACCCGCGTACTGTACCCCAATGACTCTACCTGGGAGGGTAAGCGCTTGCGGATTAAGCAGCAATATGTGCTGTCCTCTGCATCGCTGCAGGATATGCTGCGGGTCTATAAGACCAGCCACGGCACCGATATGTCCCATTTTGCGGACTTCTACTGTGTCCAGCTCAACGATACCCATCCTGCTATGTCCATTCCCGAGCTGATTCGGCTGCTAATGCTGGAGGGTATGGACTTTGAGCAGAGCTTCCAGGTTGCCCAAAAGACCTTCTGCTACACCAACCACACCGTTATGGGTGAGGCACTGGAAAAATGGGATTTGGAGCTGATGCGCAGTGTCGTGCCGGAGATTGTGGAGATTATTCTGCGAATTGACAATCGGCTGAAAGCCGAGCATCCCGAGCTGTTTATTGTGCGGGACAATACCGCCCGTATGGCAAACCTCAGCATTTATGCTGCCAGCTACATCAACGGTGTGGCAGAAATCCACTCCGAAATTCTGAAAAACGATGTATTTAAGAACTGGTATGCCGCATTCCCCCAGAGATTCCAGAACAAGACCAACGGCGTTACCCCCCGTCGCTGGATGGGTCTTTGCAACCCGGAGCTGACCCAGATGATCAAGTATCGGGTGGGCGGCGATTTTCTGAAGGATCTGGATAAGCTTTCTAAGCTTAAGCCCATGATCGATGATGATATGGTCCGCCAGTTTAATGCCATTAAGCGGCAGAAGAAGGAACAGCTTTGCGCTGTGATCGCGGAAAAGGAAGGCATTAAGCTGAACCCGGACTTTGTGTTTGATGTGCAGGTCAAGCGGCTGCACGAATATAAGCGGCAGCTTCTGAATGCTCTGTCCATTGCGGATATCTACTTCCGCCTGAAGGACGGCAGCCTG
>JAZRKY010000077.1:0-3387 GCA_045646585.1 Faecousia sp.
GGCGAGGAAATCTTGGAGCTGATTAACCCCAGCCTTGTGGAGACGGATGGGGAACAGGTCGGCGCTGAGGGCTGTTTAAGCGTACCCGGTAAGTACGGCTTGGTGAAACGCCCCTACTATGCCAAGGTGCGCGCTCAGGATCGGGACGGAAACTGGTTTGAGGCTGAGGGCGAGGAGCTGATTGCCCGGTGCTTCTGCCATGAGCTTGACCACTTAGACGGTATTATTTATACGGAAATTATGGAGCGTTATCTGACAGAGGAAGAGCTGTTGGAGGATGAAGAATAGGGAGGATAATTATGCGCGTTGTTTTTATGGGAACGCCGGATATTGCGGCCACCTGTCTGAAAAAAATCATAGCGGACGGTTTTGAGGTCGTTGGTGTTTATACCCAGCCGGACAGACCTAAAAACCGCGGTATGAAGTTGGCCTTTTCTCCTGTAAAAGAGGTGGCTCTCTCCTGCGAAATCCCGGTGTTTCAGCCGGAAAATTTCCGGGAGGAGGATACTGTGGAAACTCTCCACTTCCTAAAGCCTGATGTGATTGCCGTTGTGGCTTACGGACGGATTTTGCCCCAAAAGGTGCTGGATGTGCCGCCTTTGGGCTGCATCAATATTCACGCAAGTTTACTTCCCCAGTACCGCGGCTCTGCGCCCTATCAGTGGGCGGTGCTTGACGGCTGTGAAAAGACAGGTGTCAGCGCCCAGTATATGGTGCTTAAAATGGATGCCGGCGATGTGATTGATGCTTACGAAACTCCTATTGGAGAAAATGAAACGGCCGGAGAGTTACTTGAACGATTAGCAGTTTTAGGTGCAGACTTACTGAGCAATGTTTTGAAGAAAGTTGAAAATGGTGAAGCGGTAGCTACGGCGCAAGACGAAGCGCGTGTAACCTATGCGCCTATGCTGGATAAATCTATGTGTCCCATTGATTTTACAAAAACTGCCCGGCAGGTTCACAATCAGGTGCGTGGGCTTCATCCCTGGCCTGTGGCAACGATGGAACTGCAGGGTAAGTGGTTTAAGGTGCACCAAACGGTGATTGTAGATGCTTTCGGCAAACCCGGCGAGATTTTAGGTCTTACAAAGACAGGTCTTGTTATCGCCTGCGGTACCGGCGCTGTGGAAATCCGTTCCTTGCAGGCTGAGGGCGGTAAACGAATGAATGCGCCGGATTATTTCCGTGGGCATCCGCTGGAGAATTAACTATGACGGCAAGGGAAACAGCGCTGAATGTGCTGATTGCTGTGCGAAAAGAGGCTGCTTGGTCTAACGGCATTCTCAAAAGCTATATCCAGCGGGACAAGCTAAGCCCAAAAGATGCTGCGCTTGCCACACGCCTTTGCTATGGCGTTTTGCAAAATCAGGCATTGTTGGACGCTTATCTAAAGCAGCTTTTGACCGGCAGAATTAAGGATTTACACCCGGTTATTCGGGATATTCTCCATTTGGGACTTTACCAGATTTATAAAATGGACAGAATTCCTGATTCTGCGGCTGTTAATGAGTCAGTACGGCTTGCTAAGAAATATTGCAAGTTTTCCAAGGCTCCCGGTCTTGTCAATGCGGTATTGCGAAATGCGGTGCGAACAGCAGGTCAGCTAAAAACCCCGGAGGGCTATGCAGAAAAGTATAGCCACCCCCAAGAGCTGATTGATTTCCTCAAGCCTTATGTTGGTAAGGAGTATTTATCGCAGATGCTTGCGGCAAATAACCAAATACCGCCTATGACGGTGCAGGTTAATCTGAAAAGGATTTCTTTAGAGGCACTTTGTGAGCAGCTGGAGAGGGAAGGCGTGGTGGTTCATCCCCATTCGGTATTTCCACAATGCCTTATTTTAGAAAACACGGGCAATATAGAACAGCTGCCTTCTTTTATGGACGGACTGTTTTATGTGCAGGATGGGGCAGCTTGGCTGAGTGTTCAGTGCGCCGGTATTTGTGGGGGGGATAAGGTACTGGATTGCTGCGCAGCGCCTGGCGGTAAGAGCTTCGCAGCGGCTATATGCGGCGCAGGAGAAATCCATTCCTGCGATATTCACCTCCATAAGGTGGAGCTTTTGAAAAAAGGCGCGCAGCGGTTGGGTTTTGATAATATTTATCCCGAACACAAGGATGCGACGCAGTTTGTTTCTCACTGGGAAGGGCAAATGGATGTGGTGATTGCAGATGTACCTTGCTCAGGTTACGGTATTATCCGCAAAAAGCCGGATATCCGTTATAAACTGCCTGCTACAATGGAAGAATTACCTGCACTCCAAAAGCAAATTCTCAGTAATCAAGCCCGGTATGTGCGACCCGGCGGAACACTTTTGTATTCCACTTGTACATTGGCTTATAGAGAAAATGAAGGGGTTGTGGAGGAATTTTTGCAGACACATCCCGAGTTTAAGCTCGTAACGCTGCCTTTGCCTGAGAATATGAAACAAACCAGCGAGGGTATGCTTAGATTGATTCCCGGCGAATATGATACGGACGGCTTTTTCATTTGCCGTATGCGGAGAGAACGATGAACATTAAGTCTATGACCCTGCCGGAGCTTACGGAGGCTCTGAGAGAAATAGGACAGCCTGCCTTTCGTGCAAAACAGGTCTATACCTGGCTGCATGGGGGCGTTCGGTCCTATGAGGAAATGCTGAATATTCCAAAGAACCTTCGTGTAGAGCTGGCAGAAAAGTACCCGCTATATATACCTAAGGTTGTTCGCAAGCAGGAATCCCAAAAGGATGGCACCATCAAGTATTTGTGGCAGCTGTCTGACGGAAACTGCATTGAGACGGTGCTGATGCGCTATCACTATGGCAATACGGTTTGTATTTCCACTGAGGTGGGCTGTTTAATGGGCTGTGTGTTCTGCGCTTCTACCTTAGGCGGTCTTGTGCGCCGGTTAGAGCCTTTTGAAATGCTGGATGAGGTGCTTTTTACGCAGGTAGAGTCCGGGCTGCCTATTTCTCATATCGTGCTGATGGGAATTGGCGAACCGCTGGATAATTTGCCAAATGTTTTGCGTTTTTTAGATCTTGTAAACAGCGCAGACGGTATGAATATCTCTATGCGGCATATCAGCCTTTCTACCTGTGGACTTGTGCCGAAAATTGATGAATTGGCAAAGGAAAAGTTGCAAATTACATTGTCTGTTTCGCTGCACGCGCCATCTGATGAAATTCGGAATAAAATTATGCCAGTCAATAAGGCTTATCCCACAGATGAACTGATAGAGGCATGCAAGCGATATTATGCCGCAACAAATCGCCGCATATCCTTTGAGTATGCGATGATTGATGGGGTAAATGACACACAGGAGTGCGCAAGACTGCTGCTAAAAAAGCTGAGGGGCTTGCCGGCGCATATGAATCTCATTCCCCTTAACCGGGTGGAGGAGAGT
>JAZRKY010000078.1:0-12233 GCA_045646585.1 Faecousia sp.
GATAGAAAGAGTTGTGTGAGTCGATAGCTACCTATTTCGCGGTTGGCAGGAAAGAATTACGCGTTTACGTGTTACGCGAGGAACATAGGGCTATGCCCGCATATGAAGAACCCCCGGTTTTACCGGGGGGTTCCTTTTTTAATTTGCATATTGACTAATTTTACATTTTGTGGTATATAGTAATCATACAAATTGCAAATATACAAATAGGAAATTTACGGGGTGCACAAATAAATCCCCACAATACTATCTATAGGGAGGATATTATTATGAAAAGAGCGATTTCCGGTTTATTGGTTGTTTGCCTGCTGGCATCTTATCTGCTTTCTGCAACAGGGTGCAGCCTGTTTGCCAAAAAGATTGATTCCGGCACAGAGGCTGCCAAGCTCCTTTTAGCCAACGAACGGCTGGACGAAAATGTTGTGGGCGGAAAAATCGACCTTGGCTTTTCTGATGTGTCGGTAAGCGATACCGATAGCACGCTGAACAGACTTTCAAGCCGTTCCGTTAAGAGACTTTCCGGCTCCTCTGCTACAAAGCTGAGTACAACCGCCAAAAGCACCGGCTATACTTGGACGGATTTCCCCAACTACTCTCCTTCCTATGTGGAATTTACCCAGTTTGTGGAGAGTATTGAGCACACAGTGGCAGGAGCCGCCAAAGAAATTACTTATATGAAAAACAATGTGGGTATTACCGACAAATGGGTACAGCTCGGCTACGAAAAGCGGATGCTCCGCGTTTACGAAGACCGTGATGTGCTCATTACGGTGGATGAGTACGGAGTCAGCATCTGCTACCGTTATACCGATGAAAACGCAAAAAATGTTTATGAAATTTATTCCCTGATGTCCTACAATGACGGTACAACGGGCGAGATCAGAACGATGCTGATCCCCGGTGAGCGCTATGAATATATGTACAATAATTCAAATGGCTTCACCGATTACTTTATTGGAGAAAACTCCCGGGGCTACTGGCTCAACACCCGGTTTAACTACCATAAGGACGGAAGCCATCGGAGCGCTTCCTTTGATCCTTATATTGCAAAGGACGGTTTGGGCTACGGTGCGTTTTTGCAAATTGATAGCTATGCAAACCAGCTTCAAAATCCGTGGTACTATGTTTTTGATCCTGCAAATCAGCGTGAGCTGTTCCGTGTCCACGAAAACGAAAGCCGCTATCAGTTCGACCTCTATATCCCCGGCATCCAAAGCGGCTTTGTATCGGTCTCAACAGATAAGCCGGAGTACAATGGTGTTGTAGGTAAGTATGAGACGAACCTGCTGGACACGCTGACCACCACCAAGGGCTCCTATGCCGCCGCAGATCAGGCGCAGGACAACAGCTTCGCATTTACCGGCGGTCATACCCAGTATCTTGCCGGCGACGACTTCTTCAGCGGTGCTGTGGAATTTACGATAGAAAATCCTGAGGTGTCTCTGCCCGCAGCAGCAGAAAAGCTGGAGACCTATTTGGGCAGTATAGGACTGAAGCTGCACTGCGATATGGAAGATGTTGCCACCTCTTTGGAGCACGCCCAGCTTCTTAGCGAGAATTTCGGCGAAAGCTTTTACTGGAACGGCTACAAGATGAACAGCATTGAAAATATAGAAAAGGCAAGAGCTGTTTTGCAAAAGCAATTTGATGATGCAAGAGCTGCCTATGAGGCGGTCAAAAACTTTGAAACTGCCGATTCAAGGCAGAAACTCTCCGACAGCGCCCACTTTGCCAAGCTGGATGCGGCAGCAGCCGGCAATAACAGCTTTTCCGACACCACCGTCAAGCTCTCCGGCGTGGCAGTTTCCACAAACGATGTGGCGCTGTTTGAAAACGGAAAAGAATATGTACTGAAGGTGGGTATTTCTCTTCTGGACGATAACGGCAATCCCATCAGCGTAAATACCGTACCCCTTTCCGGCACAGCGCCCGCAGCCGTGAGCTTTGGCGGAAATTCTATCCGCTTAACTGCCAGCGGAGAATATGAGATTCCTCTGAATCTCCATCAGGGCAAATATGCGGTGGTGGTCTACATCGCCACCAAGGACGAGGGCATTCGGGTCAGCGAAATCCAAAAGGTCGCCTTTGTCAGCATTCAAAAGGGTGAAATTGCATCCAGCGCGATGTACTTAGAGGCCGGAGAAAGCAACAAGAACCTGATTCTTGCCTATCATATTAAGAACATCCGCCGTATTACGGTAACGGCAACCAAGGAAAATTATACCTACAAGGAAATTGAGCGCCTTGTAAATCTTGAGATATTAGCCTATGGCGCGCCTTTCCACGGCGCAGTTTTGGAATATGAAAACGGCGCAGCCGTTGACGCAGACGCCACCCTCGGCAAGGGAACATACCGAATGATGTGCTATTTGGCAACGGACGACGGTCTTGCCCAAAGCTATGTATATTTGACGGTTAAATAATTTTGACGCGTAAACCGTATCCACAAGGAGGAAATGATAATGAAAAAACGAATTTTGGGCATAATGATTGCCATTGTAATGGTGGTGGGGCTGCTCCCAACCTTTGCCGTTACCGCAAGCGCAACAACAGGTGCCTTTGAGGGCGAGCCTGTCTATTTCGGAGGTGGCACCTCAACAGCAACGGACACTTGGGACGGCACAGCAGCTTCTCAGGCGTGGGACAGCGGCTCCGGTACAGAATGACCCCTACATTATTATGACGGCAGAGCAGCTTGCTAAGCTGGCAGCCGATGTCAACGGCGGTACTACTTATGCAAGCACCTATTTTGAGCTTGGCGCAGACCTTGACCTCGCAGGCGCAAGCTATAACTGGACGCCTATCGGTGGTTATCACACTAAGAATCAAACGGCTGCAACCGCAAAAGCAAATAATTTTGCTGGTATACTGGACGGCAACGGTATGACGATTTCTAATTTAAGCTCTACCACATCTGCCGATGCCTACAACTACAATGGCTACAGAGGATTGTTTGGTAATCTCAGCGGCACAGTAATGAATCTGATGCTGGATACTCCCACCGTTTCTGCCGCTTATCAATATGTTGCGGGACTTGTCGCTTACAGCAACGGCGGCACAGTAAAGAATATCACGGTAAAGAACCCCTCCATTGCATCGACCAGATTTGGTAATACGCGGTATGGTGTAAGCGCTATTATCGGCTATATGACGAACGGCACCACTGTAGAAAACTGCCATGTAACCGGCGGCACAATCTCCGCAATGAATCCCGGCGTTGGTGCGGTTGCAGGATATCTGGACGGTACATCCATCAAAAATTGTACGGCGACCAATGTTGACATGTCCTATACAAGTTCCCCGACGCGCGTTGGTAGTGTGGTTGGTTCTGTGGTCAACGCAAATGTAACTGACTGCCATGCCACCGGGTGTAGTATTACAGGTACATATGCGGCAGCCAACGATTTTGGCGGCATTGTCGGCTACGCTGAGGATGCTTCCGTTTCTGATTGTACCGTAAAGAACGCCAGCATTTCTGTTGGTGCACAGAATGTAGGCGGTATTGTCGGTCAGCTTAAGTATGTCGATGGTACGAATATTGTTACAAACTGTTTCGTGGAAAATAGTACTATCACCAGCACAAGCGCACCTGTAGCCGGCGTGGTTGGTTATAGTTTTGGCAACTCCTCCAATATGAATACGATCAAGAATTGTGGTGTTACCGGTGGTAGCGCGACCAGTCAGTATAATGTTGGTGGTATTGTCGGAAATGGTTTCCAAACCAAAGTTATCGGTTGTTACAACCATGGAATGGCAATCGTTGCAACCTATAATGGTTCGACCACTGCTGCGGGCGGTATCGCAGGTTACAACGCAACTTGCTACTCCTGCTTTAGTAGCGCGACTGTTACATTGAGTAACTCTACCAGTACGCGTTTTGGCCCGATTGGCGGAGATTATACAACATGCTATTATTGCGCTTATGATTCGGATGTTTATAATTCTACCAAGGGATATACCTATAAAGGCGAAGCATTTACCACCGAGCAGGTGAAATCGGGTGAGGTAGCATATTATCTTTCAACACAAGGAATTACCAATGCAAATGCGTTCACAGGCTGGAAGCAGACCATAGGTACCCAAAATTACCCCAGTCTGACTGGCAAGACCGTGTACTACGATGCAGCTGCAACACCCAAATATTTCAATAAGGTTACTTATGCTGTAACTGTACCTACGGCAACGGCACAAGGCTCTGTGGCTGCCAGCAACATTGACGCGGCGGCAGGCGAGATTATTACCCTCGCCGTTACCCCCGCAGCAGGCTATCAGTTAGACACCATCACCGTTACCGGAGCAGACAGCACAAATATTCCTGTGGCAGAAGGCAAGTTTACAATGCCTGCCCAGACGGTTACTGTAGCAGTTACCTTCAAGGAGGCTACATATACGGTTACTTTTGTACCCGGTGAGGGCGAAGGTACTATGGCACAGCAGAGCATTGGCGCCATTACTGAAAAAGCATTAAGCAGCAACACTTTCACCCGCCAGCATTATGATTTTACAGGATGGAAGGACGAAAATGACAACACCTACACTGACAGTCAGGTAATTACCCTGACGGCTAACATTACTCTGACAGCCCAGTGGAAGGCAAAGGAATACAGTGTAACCTATACCGCTACCAATGCAGCGATTAACGCCACACCCGAAAAGCTTGCCTACGGCACAGATGGCGTTTGGACATTTGCGGCAAATGCTGGCTTCTTTTTGAATGAAGATTGTGTTACAGTAACCATTAACGGAAACGCATATACAGGCTTTACCGCAACCCCGGACGGCAGTGGCGCAACTTTGGAGCTTACTGTTCCTGGTACGGATATTACCGGCGATGTGGTCATTGCCGTCAAGGCAAAGAATGGCCCCTGCCAGATAGAGATTTCCCCTGCGCAGAACGGCTCTGTTGCCGCCAATCTTTTTGAAGCCTTAGAGGGAGATCAGGTTTCTCTAACTGTAACGCCCAACGAGTTCTACGAGTTGGAGACGATTACTGTTGAGGACGAAAACGGAAATCCTGTTCCCGTTGCGGCGGATAACACTTTTGTTATGCCTGCGACTAAGGTTACAGTTACCGCAACTTTTACTAAGCTCGACTATGCAACCAAGGCGCAGTTGCAAGCAGCGGTTGCCGAGATGGAAGAGAAGCTTAACAAGTTGGACGAAACTTTCGCAACCGATCAGCAGCTCAAGGACGAGGTCGATGACCTGATGGCAGAGATTGCGGCACTTGAGAGTGCGCTGAGTGGTTATGCTACCGATGCAGAGCTGCAGGCGGCCATTAGTCGCATTGAGACCCTTGAACAGAAAATTGATGCGCTGGACAGCATCTATGCCACCAAGGCGGAGTTGAATATGGCAGTGGCTGACCTTAATGCGGCGATTGCGAAGAAAGCGGACACTGACACGGTCAATCAGAAGCTGAACGAGCTTTTGGGCAAGATTGCGGCTCTTGAGAGTGCAAAGGACGATTATAAGGATGCAGATGCAACCTTAAAGCAGCAGCTTGAGGGTGCGATTACTGCCGCAAAGGGCGAAGCAGTTTCTGCGGCGGAAAATCTTGTAAACAACGCGAAAACCGAGCTTCAAGAGGCCATCGACAAGAAGGCAGACACCGCAACGCTGGAGCAAAAGGTACAGCAGCTGCAAAGCGTCATTGAAACTGCTGAAGCTGCGGCAAAGACCTACGCCGATACCAAGGACACTGCATTGAAGCAGCAGCTTGAAAATGCCATTGCCGCGGCAAAGCAGGAAGCTATTGATGCGGCAGACAGCGCACTGACCCAAGCAAAGACTGAGCTGAACGCAGCCATTGCAAAGAAAGCGGACATTACCGCCCTGGAAAAGGCAATCAGCGACCTCAACGCAGCAATTACTCTCGCGCAGACCACAGCGCAGAATTTCGCCACCGACGCCGATGCGGCGCTGAAGCTTGCGTTGGAAGCAGAGATTAAAGCTGCCAAGACAGATTTGAATGAAGCAATTTCTGAACTGGAAAGCCGGGTAAAGGCAAACGAAGAGAAAATTGCTGAAATTAAAAAGAATCTGGAAGATGCCGTAGAAAAGCTTAACAAGGCAGATGTTAAGAACGCCGAAGAGCTTGCCAAAGCAGTCGAAAAGCTGAACAAGGCCATTGACGAGGCAAAGGCGGAAGCTGTTTCCGGCGATAAGGCGTTGGAAGCAAAGATCGCCGCAGCCGAAAAGAAGCTGGACGAGAAGATTGCCCAGGTACAAAACAACCTCGACAAGGCAACAGCCGAGCTGGATACCGCCATGAAGTCCGGCGACAAGGCTTTGGCAGATAAGATTGCGGCGCTGCAGGCAGAGTTGGCAAGTACAAAGGAAATTTTAGAAAAGGCTGATGCCAAGAATAACACAGAGCTTGCAGCAAAGCTTGAAAATGCCGACAAGGTTCTGGCTGCGGCAATTAAGGCTGTGCAAAAGAATTTGGACGATGCCAAGGCAGAGCTGGAAAAAGCCATTGCAGACGGTGATTCCGACCTGGAAGGCAAAATTGCCAACCTGAATGCTGCCCTTGCGGCTGCCGAGACTGCTCTTGAGAGCGCAGATAAGGCAAACAAGGCGGAGCTGACAGCGAAAATAAATGAAAACTATAAGACTTTGGATGCAGCCGTTAAGGTTGTGCAGAAGAATTTAGACGATGCCAAAGCGGAGCTGGAAAAGGCTGTTGCGGACGGCGATACGGCTCTGGAGGGTAAGATTTCTGACCTGAATACGGCTTTTGATGCGGCAAAGGCAGCCCTTGAAGCTGCTGACAAGGCAGACAAGGAAGAATTAACCGTAAAGCTGGAAGAGACTTATGCAACCCTCGATACAGCAATCAAGGCGGTTCAGAAAAACTTGGATAACGCCAAGGCAGAGCTGAATAAGGCTATCAAGGCCGGTGATACGGCGCTGGAGAAAAAGATTGCCGATTTGAGCGCGGCCCTGGACGCAGCAAAGGCAGCCCTTGAAGCGGCAAATGCCGACACCAAAGCTGAGCTGACCGCTAAGATTGACGATGCTTATAAGGCATTGGAGGTAGCCATCAGGGCAGTACAAAAGGATTTGGATGATGTTAAGGCGGAGCTGAAAGAAAAGGATCGCGCTTTGGAAGCAAAGACCGATGAATTGCAGACGATGCTGATTATCGTAGCGGTTATCTCCGGCGTAACCCTTTGCGGCAGCGCAGCATTTGTGGTTTGGTTCTTCATTGACAGGAAGAAAAGAATCTAACAAAAACCCTTAAAGCATACATTAAATCGGGCGGTGGAGATAATCTCCACCGCCTAAAATTAACCCTCCCCTTTGGGGTTACAAGCCTTCCCCCGGGAGAAGGCTTTGGCAGGTATGGAAACCCGCCCCCTACTTGTGTTTTGCAGCGAATTGTGGTAGGATAAGGAAAAAGGAGGGTTAGCCTATGCAATATCGTATTTTAGGTAAAACAGGTTTGCGGGTTTCCCGGATGGGCTTTGGCGGTTTGCCGATTCAAAGGGCAAATGAGGATGCCTGTCGGGAAATTTTAGTACAGCTTGCAGAGCTTGGGGGCAACTATATTGATACAGCTCGGGCATACACGGTCAGCGAAGGTTATATTGGCAAAGCGCTTACGGGTATGCGGGATAAATTTATAATTGCCAGCAAAAGTATGGCGCGGGACAAGGAGAGTATGGCTAAGGATATTGAGATTTCCCTCAAAAACCTGCAAACCGACTATATTGACATCTATCAAATCCACAACCCAAATGCAGAGGCCTACGAGGAGATTGTTGCCCCCGGTGGTGCATTAGAGGCATTGGTGGAAGCAAAGGAAGCAGGTAAAATCGGTCATATTGGCTTTACAAACCACTTGGCAGAAATGGTGGAACGGGTCTTGCAGGAGGACTGGGTAGAAACAGTGATGTTTCCCTATAACATTGTGGAAACCCAAGGAGAAGGACTGATAAAGCTCTGCCGGGAGAAAAATATCGGCTTTATTGCAATGAAGCCTCTGGCAGGTGGCGCCATTGAGGATGGAAATATTGCCCTGCGATTTATTGCTCAAAATGAAAATGTGGATCTGTTGATTCCCGGCATAGATTATCTGGAGCAGGTTCAAAAAAACTATGATGCTATTATGGATTCTGCGCCCCTTTCCGAAGAAGAGCAGGCGAAAATTGCATCTATCCGCAAGGAGCTGGGTACCAATTTCTGCCGTCGTTGCAATTATTGCGCGCCCTGTACCGTAGGTATTAAAATTCCCACGATTTTCCTGTTCGACGGTTACCTGACTCGGTATGGCCTGCCGGAGTGGGCGAAAACCAGATATGCGGCATTGGATAAGCATGCATCGGATTGTATTGTTTGCGGAGCTTGTGAAAAACGCTGTCCTTATCAGCTGCCTATCCGGGATATGCTCCTGAAGGTGGCAGAAAGATTTGGTGAATAATTATGAAAATTTTGATTCTCAACGGTAGTCCGAAAGGAAAGTACAGCATTACCCTGCAGACGACCCGGTATTTGGAAAAGGTTTATCCTCAGCACAGCTTTGAAGTCCTCAATGTTGGACAAAAGACAAAGAGCCTTGAAAAGGATTTTGCGCCTGCCCGGGAAGCAATTGAAAAAGCAGATGTATTGTTGTTTTCCTACCCGGTTTACACCTTTATTGCCCCTTGCCAGCTCCATAAATTTATCGAGCTGCTGAAAAAGGAAAATATGGATCTTAGTGGCAAGTTTGCTACCCAAATTACCACCTCCAAGCATTTTTACGACATAACTGCCCACCGCTATGTGCAGGATAACTGCGCCGATTTGGGTTTGCGCTATATTCGCGGTTTATCGGCGGATATGGACGATTTATTGACCAATAAAGGGCAAAAAGAGGCGCGGGATTTCTTTGATTTTCTTTGCTGGAGTGTGGAAAACAACCAATTTGAAAACCCCTCTGCTCTGCCCGGCACATTTACAAAAAAGCCGGTTTCTCCTGCGCCTTGCAACGAAGAAAAAACCGGCGATGTGGTGATATTGGCGGATTTGGGGGAGAAAGACACCCAGCTTGCGGCTATGATTGCCCGTTTTCAGGGGAAATTTACGAAAAAAACCCGAATTATCAATCTTCGGGAATATCCCTTTAACGGCGGGTGTCTTGGCTGCTTTAGCTGTGCGGTTTCCGGCAAGTGTGTCCATAAAGACGGCTTTGACGAGTATCTGCGGAACGAAATTCAGACGGCAGAGGCTATTGTATATGCTTTTACCATTAAAGACCACTCTATGGGCGCACTGTTTAAGATGTACGATGACCGCAATTTCTGCAACGGACACCGCACTGTAACCATCGGTATGCCGGTGGGCTATCTGATTAGCGGTGATTTAAGCAAGGAATTCAACTTACAGACCATTATGGAAGCCCGGGCGCAGGTGGGAACCAATTTCCTCGCCGGTGTGGCAACGGACGAAACAGATCCGGATGGGAAAATTGACCGCTTGGCAGAGACCCTTTCCTATGCGTTGGAACACAAATATGTGCCGCCCCAGAATTTCTACGGCATTGGCGGTATGAAAATTTTTAGAGACCTTATTTGGCTGATGCAGGGTATGATGCGGGCGGACCACAAGTTCTATAAAGCTCACGGGCAGTACGATTTCCCCCAGAAAAAGCGGGGAATGATGCTGAAAATGTACTTAGTTGGCGCTCTCCTTGCTAACGAGAAAATCAAGGCAAAGATGGGCAACAAGATGAACGAGGGTATGCTGATGCCCTACGAAAAGCTGTTTGAAAAGATGGATAAAAAGTAATAAAAAAGTCCAGTCTGTGTAACCCACAGACTGCACTTTTATGAAATGTGTGCTATAATGAGGTGGATTTTAGGAAATGAGGCGCATACTATGTCTGCAGTGTTTCTCAACACTCTGTCCCCAATGTTAATGATGTTCTCTTGTATGGTTATAGGGTTTGTCTTAAACAAGAAGAAAATTTGTCCTGATAACACTGCAATCGTTCTTTCGAAGCTGGAAACGAATATTTTAGCACCGGCGTTGATAATTGGCACATTTTGTAAGTACTGCACAGTGGAGTCCTTGTCTCAACAGTATGGGCGAATTTTGTTTTGTCTGCTGATTTCAGCCATTGCCATTGGTATTGCCTTTGCGCTGGCACCCCTGTTTTCCGGAAAAGGATATAACCGCAATATTTATCATTATGCGTTGACCTTTGGCAATTTTGGTTTTATGGGAAATGCAATTGTGCCGGCTATTTTGGGAGAAGCAGCATTATATGATTATATGCTGTTTACAATACCGCTGAATGTTGCTGTATACAGTTGGGGCGTTGCAAGCCTCATTCCTAAGGGCGGGGGAAAGGGAAATGCCTTAAAGAGCCTATTAAACCCTTCTATGTTTGCGGTAGTAATTGGTATGGCGCTGGGACTGATGGGCGCAGATAAATATTTGCCTGCATTTGTGGGGAGTACACTGTCCGGCTTGGGAAGCTGTATGGGTCCAATTGCTATGGTGCTGACGGGATTTTTGATTGGAAAGTACCCGGTTAAAAAGTTACTTAGCGATAAAAAGATTTATATTGCCTCTGTTTTGCGCTTGTTTATTCTTCCGGCAATATATGTGGTGATTCTGAAGCTATTAGGTGCAGACAATACGGCACTTGCGATGTGCTTGTTTGCATTCGCTACGCCGTTGGGGCTAAATACTGTAGTATTTCCGGCTGCATATGGCGGAGACCCCTCTACAGGCGTGTCGATGGCGACCATTTCTCATACGGCCTGTGTAATTACCATCCCTATTATGTATGCCCTCTTAACGGCTCTGTTTTTATAAAATGAACAGGAGTACCGAAATCGGTACTCCTGTATTTTTTAGATGTCCAAATCCATTTTGGCGATAACGGCGGCGCAGCGGGGGCACAGACCCTCGGCGTTTGCCTCCGTGGAGTGCATCCAGCAGCGGGGACACTTTTCACCCTTGGCCTCGGCTACACCGATGGTCAGTGCGGGGAAGTTAACACCAACACCGACCTCAGCGCCTTCCTCGGCGCTTGCCCAGTCGCAGGCGGAGACGATGCAGATTTCCGCCAGATTGAGACCCTGGCAGGCGGTCTTAATGGCATCGTCGGCAGTTTCCAAAGTAACCCGGGCTTCCAAGGCTTTGCCGATACGCTTGTCGGCTCTTGCCTTTTCCAAAATGCCGTTTACATCCTGGCGGAGCTTCATAACGCTCTCCCACTTTGCCATCGTATCTTCGTCCAGGCAATAGGCAGCAAAGTCTGCGGGCATCTGATTTAGCAGAACATTTCTATCGTCGTCGCTGTCCTTATGGGGCATTGCCTGCCAAATTTCGTCGCAGGTGTAAGCCAAAATAGGCGCGAACAGCTTGGCAAGGGCATCTACAATGAGATACAGGGCGGTTTGCGCGCTGCGGCGGCGCAGGCCGTCCTTTTCTTCACAGTACAGACGGTCTTTGAGAATGTCCAAATAGAAGGAGGACAGCTCGACCACGCAGAAATCGTTAATATCGTGGGTGATGGCGTGGAATTCATAGCCGTCATATGCCTTACGGCAATCCTTAACCAAAGCATCCAGCTTGGTCAGCGCCCACTTATCCAGCTCTTCCATATCTTCGGGAGCTACCAGATTGTTGGGGTCAAAGCCGTCTAAGTTACCTAAGCAGTAACGGGCGGTATTGCGGAATTTCAGGTAGTTTTGGGCAATCTGCTTGAAGATTTCCTTGGAGCAGCGCACATCTGCGTGGTAATCGGAGGAAGCTGCCCACAGACGGACAATATCTGCGCCGAAATCCTTAATGAGGTCAGCGGGGTCAACACCGTTACCAAGGGATTTGTGCATAGCACGACCTTGACCGTCAACCACCCAGCCGTGAGTCAGAACCTGCTTAAAGGGTGCGCCTTGATCCAGCGCGCCAACGGAGGTGAGCAGGCTGGACTGGAACCAGCCACGGTACTGGTCAGCACCTTCCAGATACACATCAGCGGGCCACAGCTCGGGGGTCCGGTGCATCAGGGAAGCGTAGTGGGTGGAGCCGGAGTCAAACCAGCAGTCCAGGGTGTCGGTTTCCTTCTCAAACTTCTGACCGCCGCAGTGGGGGCAGGTGAAGCCTTCGGGAACCAGTTCCATAGCGGTCTTCTCAAACCAGACGTTGGAGCCGTGCTGGTCGAACAGCTGGGAGATCTTTTCGATGGACTCGGGAGTGGAGACAGGCTTGCCGCAGTCCTGGCAAGTCGGATCGTA
>JAZRKY010000079.1:0-3453 GCA_045646585.1 Faecousia sp.
GCAAACTGGTGGGCGGGATCTCATCGTCCACATCCGCTTCCTGAATGTAATTTAGGATTTTGACGAGGCCTCGGATCTGCTCATAGCAGCTCTCCTCGGGCTGGACGGCGGTCAACAGCGGGAAAATGTGCTTTTTCACCACCGCCAGCTCGTAAAGGGTGGAGGTGTTGAAAATCACATCCGCCTGCTCCCGGAAGGGGAAAATCCACCGTTTTTCGCCCCGGCGGACAGAATCCCACATAGACATTGTGCGCTCTACGGTCGCGCCCCGGCTCTCAATATCCCGGACAATTCGCCGCAGCAGCCGCAGATGGCTTGCAGGAATCCGGTTATGGTCGTCAAGGCTCAAGGGAATTAAGGGACAAATGTAAAACTTAAAAATATTGTTCTTATCCAGTTGAGGCGGAATCAGCATTGGATTTAAGGCGTGGAGACCTTCCACGATAATCACCGTGTCCTTCTCCATCTTAAATTTATGACCCTTCCACACCCGGTGGCCGGTCTTAAAATCAAAGGTAGGAATTTCGATTTCTTTTCCTGCCAGCAGGTCAGCTAAATTCTCCCGGAAAAGCTCTGTATCAATGGTATTGATATGCTCAAAATCAATGGTGCCGTCAGGACCCGGGGCAATCAAATCCCGGTCTATGTAATAATCATCCAGACCCATCAGCACCGGCTTTTTGCCGTGGACACGGAGCTGGGTTGCCAGCCGGTTTGCAGAGGTAGTTTTACCCGACGAGCTGGGTCCTGCCAGCATAACGGCTCTTGCCCCTCTTTGGCAGACCATATCCGCCACCTGGGCGTACCGCTTTTCGTGGAGGGCTTCGTTGACGCGAATCAGCTCCCGGATTTTTCCGCTTTGGGTCAGGTCATTGAGGTCGGCAACGGTTTCACATTCCATAAGCTGGCACCAGCGGTCGCCTTCCATACACACATCGAACACCCGGGGCATTGCCTTATACTCCGCCACCTGCTCCGGGCAGGCATCGTCGGGGTAAATGAACAAAAAGCCACCCTCAGCAGGCAGGATATCCCACACCTGCACATAGCCGGTAGAGGGCGCCATTTCGCCGTAGTAATAGTCCAAAAAGTCCTCATAGCCGTAGCAGCCGAAGGTCTCCTCTTCCCGCAGGGAAAGCAGCCTTGCTTTATCGGTTTTCCCCATTTCGGCAAAGGTTTTTACTGCATCTGCGGTGCTGATTACCCGGCGGGTCAGCGGAATATCCTGCGCTACCAATGCCGCCACCTCCCGGCGCAGCCCCATCCAGGAAAATTCCTGGCTGTCAACGGAAACATACAGCGCAGAGCCTAAGGCCGTACCCATTTTTGCCCGGACATTGGGATATAAGCGGTGCAGCGCAAGAAACACCACAAACCGCGCCGTTCGCTCATACACCTCCCGCCCTACCGGGTCGGTGTATCGCAAAAGCTCCACCACACCGCCGGAGGCGGCCATCGCCCGACGGATAGAGGCGCGCTCCGTAATATCCTTTTCTCTTACGGGAATGTAATTTAAGTTAAATACCTCGCCGGAGATTTTCGCGGCGATGGGGCGCTGAGAAAGGTTTTCACTGTCCAGCCCCATTTGCGATACAATCTGCCGCAGGGATTGACCGGTTTCGGCAAAGCATTCTCTGCCGTCTATAAGCAGCTTCATACTTTCTTCCTCCCGTTTTTCTTTTTTAAGACCCTTACTCCTGACCGATGGTCTTAATATCGTAAGGCGTGGTCTGATAAACAAAGTAGTTCAGCCAGTTACTAAAAAGCAAATTGGCGTGTCCCCGCCAGGAAACAATGGGCTCTTTGGTATCATCGTCATCGGGGAAATAGTTTTTCGGCACATCAATGGGAAGTCCCAGCGCCTTATCCCGCAGATACTCCTTTTTCAGGGTATCTGCGTCATACTCAGAATGGCCGGTAATAAAAATCTGCCTGCCCTTTTTGTTCATAGCGATATATACGCCCGCTTCCTCAGAGGATGCCAGAATTTTCACATCTGTCTTTTCAATATCCTCCCGCAGCACCGTTGTATGCCGGGAATGAGGCGCCCAGAAAACATCGTCAAAGCCCCGGAGCAAAATGGAGCGCTTATAATCCGCCTTGTGGGGAAATACGCCAAAAAGCTTCTTCTCCAAAGGCTTTTTCTCAATACCGTAGTGGTAATAAAGTCCCGCCTGTGCGCCCCAGCAAATATGGAGCGTACTATGGACATTGTGGCGGCTCCACTCCATAATTTCGCACAATTCCTGCCAGTAATCCACTTCCTCAAAGGCCATATTTTCCACCGGCGCGCCGGTAATGACCATACCGTCAAATTTCCGATGCTTCAGCTCATCGAAGGTCTTGTAAAAGGTCAGCAAATGGTCTTGGGATGTATTTTTCGGCACATAGGAGCTGATTTTCATCAGTTCCAGCCGCACCTGCAAGGGGGTATTGCCCAAAAGCCGGCTCAGCTGGGTCTCCGTAACAATTTTGGTGGGCATCAGATTCAGCACCACAATCTCCAAAGGACGAATGTCCTGGGTGCTGGCGCGTCCCTCCTTCATAACGAATATATTTTCCTGCTGCAGCGCCTCGGCAGCAGGCAGGTCATTGGGAATTTGAATGGGCATACTACCGCCCTCCTCTGTAAGGATATGTCTTTTTATTTTACTCCAATTACCCTGCCTTGTCAATTTCCTGCAAGGCAGTTCCCGGGTAATAATGGGCAAGGATCGCCTTGTAATCACTGCCGGAAAGAGCCATAGCATCCGCCCCGTACTGGCTCATCCCCACCCGATGCCCGTAGCCCTTTGTGGTGATGGTTACAGAGCTGCCCACCACCGTAATCACAAAGGCTGTGGAACGCAGACCCAAAAGCTGCCGCACCTGGGTGCCTTTATAGACCGTTCCGCCAATTTCGATGGTGGCCACGCCCCCGCCTCTTGTGTAGGTAATCTCCCCAATCCATTGACTGGGCGACCCGAAAAGACCCCCAAAGGCCTGGGAAAACGCCCCGGCAGTCATAGCTGTGGTTTTTAAGTAGCTGGCGGACTTTTCCTCGCCCGGACTGTCCACCGCCTGTAAATAAGGCACATCCTGCCCCCACACCGCCACCGCGTCCTCCGTTCTGCCCCCGGAACAGGAAAAATATGTTGCATCTATCAATTCATCTTTATATGTCAAAATCTGCCCTCTGGTCTGGGTCACCGCCGAGCGAATTTTCTCCACATGCGTCTTACTTCCGCCCTTTTCCAGATATTCTTCCGGTGTACAGTAAGCCTGACAACATGTATGATCCGTACATACCGCTCCGCCTTCGTGCTTGCTGCCGGATGTCATTCTTTTTAACGCATAGGTTCTAGCAACGATCGCCTGCGCTTTCAAGGCCTCATCTTCAAAGCTTGCTGGCATTTCGGCAAGTACAACACAAGTAAGATAGGTATCTTCATCCATTTGATTTTGCTGTCCGTC
>JAZRKY010000080.1:0-3132 GCA_045646585.1 Faecousia sp.
AAAACCTCTCGCTGCCGGCGGATTTTTTGCCGTAATAGTGCCCAGCTCGGGCGTGTTTTGAATTGACAATTGACAGTTGTCAATTTCTTCCGCACCCCTTGCCTCCCCCCCCTGGGAGTGGTGCTCCGCGCAGCGAATCAAAATTGCAATGATTGCCGGTGGCAATCATACCTTGTTAATTGGTGCCCCAGTTCGCAAACTGGGGCGGAGAGGGTTGCCCTCTCAGTCAGAAATCAAAGATTTCTGACAGCTCTTCCAAAGGGAGAGCCAAGTCCTCAATTCTAAATCCGTCGGCTCTGCCGATATCTTAATTGTCAATTGTCCATTGTCAACTGTCAATTTGTTATGTTATAATGTATGAAAACGAAGGAGGTGAGGTCTTATGGCGCATCTTTCTGACCCTATTACTATATTAAAGGGCGTTGGCCCTACAAAGGCAAAGCAATTCGCAGCCCTCAATATTTTTACGCTGGAGGACCTCATCTGTCATTTTCCCCGGGGCTATGAGGACCGAACAAGGCTTGTGCATATTGCGGATTTAGAGGTGGATAAGCCCGCCTGCTTTAAGGCGGTGGTGATGAACACGCCCCGCACCCACCATATCCGCAAAGGCCTGGATATTACAAAGGTGCAGGTGGCAGACCACTCCGGGCGGCTGAACATCACCTTTTTCAATCAGAAATTCACCACCGAACAGCTCCAATACGGCGGAGAATACATTTTTTATGGCACAGTAACCGGCGATTATGCGGGCTATCAGATGACATCCCCCGCCTTTGAACGGCTGGACAGTGAGCCGGTGGTTACCCGGCGGGTATTGCCAATTTATCCCCTAACAGCGGGCATTTCCAACGCTACAATGATAAAGACCGTTCGCCAGGCGATGGCTATCTGCGATGCGCCTGCTGAGATTATCCCTGAGCCAATCCGCCGGCAGTATGGCATTTTGCCTGCAGAGCGCGCCTATCAGGCAATCCATATGCCGGTTTCTATGGAAGAGGCGGAGCTTGCCAAGCGGCGGCTGATTTTTGAAGAGTTTTTTGTGTTTTCCGCAGGTCTTAGCTTAATGCGCGCCAGCCGGGAGCAAAAAGCGGTCAAGCCTTACGAAAACGGCGATTTATCTGCTTTAGCCGCAGCGTTACCCTTTGCTCTTACCGGGGCGCAAAAAAGAGCCATCGGTGAGATTCTTTCCGATGTACAAAGCGGCAAGACGATGAACCGCCTGCTTCAGGGCGATGTAGGCAGCGGCAAGACGATGGTGGCGGCAGTGGCCTGCTACCTTGCGGTGAAAAACAAGCAGCAGGCGGCATTGATGGCGCCGACGGAAATACTGGCAGAACAGCATTTTGCAGGACTTTCCAAATTGCTTGCGCCTTTGGGCGTTCGGGTGAAGCTTCTTACCGGCGGTATGACGGCGAAAGAGAAAAGGGAAGCCCGGGAGACGATGGCCTCCGGGGAAGCGGATTTGATCATCGGCACCCACGCCCTTATTTCTGAAAGCTCCACTTTCGCTAATTTGGGTCTTGTGGTGGCGGACGAGCAGCACCGCTTTGGCGTTGCCCAGCGGTCGGCTTTATCTGCTAAGGGCGCAGCGCCCCATCTGCTGGTAATGTCTGCAACGCCCATCCCCAGAACGCTGGCGCTGATTATGTACGGCGATTTGGATGTATCTGTTTTGGACGAGCTGCCCCCCGGACGGCAGACGGTGGATACCTTCCTTGTGGGAGAGAAAATGCGCGCCCGCATTAACGCCTTTATCCGCAAGCAGGCGCAGGAAGGACATCAGAGTTTTGTGGTCTGCCCGGCTGTGGAGGAAGCGGAGGAGTTGGATATTAAGGCGGCTACCGTTTGGGCGGAGACCTTACAGCAGACAGTTTTCCCCGATTTGCGGGTAGCCCTTATTCACGGACAGATGAAAAGCAGCCAAAAAGAGGAGGTTATGGCGTCCTTTGCCGCCGGAAATGCGGATATTTTGGTGGCAACCACCGTTATTGAGGTGGGTGTGGATGTGCCCAACGCCACACTGATGGTCATTGAGGATGCGGACCGCTTCGGTCTCTCTCAGCTCCACCAGCTTCGGGGTCGGGTAGGTCGCGGCAGCGCGAAAAGCAACTGTATTTTAACCTCCCGCAGCACAAATCCCGAAACCCTTGCTCGCTTAAAAGCCCTTTGCAATACCAACGACGGCTTTGAAATTGCGGAGGAGGATTTGCGCCTGCGGGGACCCGGCGATTTCTTTGGCTCCCGCCAATCGGGTCTGCCGGTGTTCCGGGTGGCAAATTTATCCTGCGACTTAAAAACCCTGAAAGAAGCCCAGGCCGCCTCTGCTCAATGGATTGAGCAAATGGGTACGCAGAATACCCCGGAGGGGGAAAGCCTGCGCCGCAGGATCGGCGAATTGTTCCAAAGAAGCCAAGGAACGATGAATTAGAGCAACCATACTTTCTCTCTGGAGAGAAAGTATGCAAAGATCCACCAGGAACCTCTCGTATGGTTCCCGGACCTTCCAAGACGACCAAAGGGGGAGCGATACGACCGCCGCCGGTGGCGGGTGAAGGGAGTAGAGCGAGTGGCCGTGGTCGATAAAATCGAGGATAGGCGTAAGCCCGAAGATTTTATCGGGTACCACAACAGGGCGAACCTCTCTTGTTGGAAACCCCGTATTGGGTAACAATCAACGCGCATAATTTGTAATTTTTGGAATATTTTTCATAAGATTCTCTACGAAAATAGCCTTTTTTGGGGTTTAAGTAGGGAATCTTTTGGCATATTGGACAAAAAAGGAAATCAGTAGTTGCAACTTTTGCGAAAATGTAGTAAAATAATACAATTGAAAGTATGCACATTATATATTATAGATATTATTTTGGAGGACTCCTTTTATGGAAAAACCGATTGTACTTGTTATTATGGACGGTGTGGGCAAAGGCGATGGCGGCAAAGGCGATGCCGTTGCGGTTGCCAAAACACCTACTTTGGATAACCTGCTGGCAACCTGCCCACATACCTATCTGAAGGCGCACGGCACTGCCGTTGGTCTGCCCTCGGATGAGGATATGGGCAACTCCGAGGTTGGACACAACGCCCTCGGCTGCGGTCAGGTCTATTCTCAGGGCGCAAAGCTGGTAGGCG
>JAZRKY010000081.1:0-6988 GCA_045646585.1 Faecousia sp.
CTTACGCAGACGTAACCAATGTGGATGCAATCAAGAAGATGATTCCCTACAAGTAAGCGGAATAGGAGGATACAGAAATGGCAAGAGTTAAAGGCGCAATGATGACGCGCAAGAGAAGAAATGCTACCCTGAAGCTGGCTAAGGGCTACTGGGGTTCTAAGTCCAAGCACTTTAAGATGGCCAAGCAGGCCGTTATGAAGTCCGGCAACTATGCATACGTAGGCCGCAAGCTGAAGAAGCGTGATTACCGCAGACTGTGGATCACCCGTATCAGCGCTGCTGTTAAGCCCTTCGGTCTGAACTACTCCACCTTTATGAACGGTGTGAAGAAGGCCGGCATCGAGATGAACCGCAAGAGCCTGTCCGAGATGGCAATTCAGGATGCTGCTGCATTCGCTGCCCTCGTTGAGAAGGCAAAGGCTGCTCTCTAAGAACTAAAAAATGGGCAGGTGCAATTCGCACCTGCGATTTTTTTATTTCTCCTTTGGATGTAGGGGCGGCAATCTGCCACCCGAAAGCCTCCCCTGTGTAAGGGGAGGAGGGTAGGCGTAAGCCTACTCGGAGGGGGTTGTCTTTTGCTGATCTATTACAATCCCTCAGTCATATTGCCGAAGCACGGCAATATGACAGCTCCCTTTACACAAGGGAGCCTTGTGCGGTGATGACATCTGCCTTGTTAGATTTTTTTATTGCACAGGCGAAAAAATATGCTATAATGTACTTACAAAACAGAAAGGAGAACTGATTATGGGTCTTATTAAAGCAGGTTTTGGCGCGCTTGGCGGTGTTCTTGCCGATCAGTGGAAGGAATATATTTATTGCGAGGCGCTGCCGGCCGATGTGCTGGCGGTCAAGGGCAGTAAGCGTACATCCGGCCGTTCTTCCAACAAGAAGGGTTTTGAAAATGTCATCTCCCACGGCTCTGTGGTGGCGGTTGCTGACGGTCAGTGTATGATTATTGTAGAGCAGGGGAAAGTGGTGGATATTTGCGCCGAGCCCGGCGAATATGTTTACGACCGCAATACCGAGCCTTCTCTCTTTACCGGCAAGCTGAGCCAGTCCATTCCGGCGGTTTTTCAGAGCATCGGCAAGCGGTTTGGTTTTGGCGGCGAAGCGCCGATGGATCAAAGAGTTTACTATTTTAACACCAAGGAATTGGTGGGCAATAAATACGGCACGCCCTCTCCTGTGCCATTCCGGGTGGTTGACCGAAATGTGGGCTTAGATGTGGATATTTCCATCCGCTGTTTCGGTGAGTACAGCTATCGAATCACAAACCCCATTTTGTTCTATACCAATGTCTGCGGAAATGTAGAATATGCCTACAATCGGGACAGTATTGACGGTCAGCTCAAGACGGAGCTGCTTACTGCGCTCCAGCCTGCCTTTGCCAAGCTTTCGGATATGGGCATTCGCTATTCTGCTCTTCCCGGACATACTATGGAGCTTGCCGATGCGCTGAACGAAGTCCTCTCTAAAAAGTGGGCCCAGCTCAGGGGCGTGGAAATCGTGTCGTTTGGTGTTTCCTCTGTAAAGGCCAGCGAAGAGGACGAAAAGATGATCAAGGATATGCAGCGCAACGCCGCATTCCGCGATCCCAATATGGCGGCGGCTCATTTGGTGGGCGCACAGGCCGATGCTATGCGGGCGGCTGCATCCAATCAGGGCGCAGGTCCTGCGATGGCATTTATGGGTATGAATATGGCATCCAACGCCGGCGGCGCCAATATTGCAGACCTTTATAAAATGGGTCAGACCGGCTGGACCTGCCGCTGCGGCGCGGTCAATCAGGGGAAATTCTGCCAGGAGTGCGGCGCAAGAAAGCCGGGTGGCGCGCCGATGTACCGCTGCGATAAGTGCGGCTGGCAGCCTGAAGACCCCACAAATCCGCCTAAATTCTGCCCCGAGTGCGGCGACCGATTTGATGATAAGGATCAACAATAAAACGATTACCCCCGGGAATTCCCGGGGGTAAATAAGAAAAAGAGGAAAAAAGAAAATGAATCCACAACTTTTTGGATTGGAGCATATTAGCTATATCGTGGTTTCTACCATATTGGGATGCGCGTACCTACTGATAGCAAAAAAGTACGCGAAAACAGAAAAAGCGCAAGTCTGCGCTTTGAAAATTCTGGCAGCTGCGCTTTTTGTGTCTATTATGACAAATCGGCTTTCTCAGGTTTTTCGATATGACGAAGTCAGATGGTATTTGATAATTCCCGACAGCTTTTGCGGTATGACCAGCTTGGTTCTGTCGCTTGCGGTGCTGTTTGGCAAGCGGGATAACAATGTGCTTCACTTTGTTTGGCTGCTGGGTCTGTTTGGCGGTGTTTCTACGGTTATTTATGCCACCTTTGTGGGACAAGGACCGACTATTTTCTATTTACCCACAATTTCCGGCTTGGTGCACCATAGCCTGTCGGCGATGCTGGTGGTTGCCTTGTTTATGTTCAAGCAAATGGATGTTACTTATAAAAAATGGTACTGCACATTTTTTGGCTTTACCGCTTATATGACAGTGGGCGCGTTTTTAATGCATACATTCCCTATGAGCGACGCATTCCATATCGCAGAGCCCTTGCTGTCGGACACGCCGCTGACTGCGTGGGTGATGGCGCCAATGTACGCAGTTGCTTACGGCATTATTTTACTGGGATTTGAAATAGCAAAGAGAAAGAAGGCAAAAAAATGAATTTTAAGCTGATTGCGATGTTCGTAATGGGTGTGGTGTTCTTGTTTGACACCTTTATGCACTATTTGGACACCAAATCCGCATCCCGCCCCATCCCTCAAAATGTGGCGGATATTTACGATAAGGAAGAATATGAAAAATTCCTTGCCTACGAAAAAGACGGCAATAAGCTCGCCCTTGTGCGCCATATTGTTACCTACCTCATTAGTTTCCTGCTCATTGGATTGGATGCTTATGCCGCCATTGTTAATTTGGTGGGCGCAGAGGGGCTGTATGTGGCTGCCATTGCTGTGGTGCTTGCCGACACTCTGATTTCTACTTTTGTTTCTGTACCTTTTTCCTATGTGCGCAATTTTGGCATTGAGGAAAAGTACGGCTTTAATAAAATGACAAAGAAAACCTTTTGTGCAGACCTTGTAAAAGAGCTGATTATCAGCGCAGGACTTATGTGCGGCCTGATTTGCGTGGTGGTGGCGGTCCATCAGGCGCTGGGACATTGGATGGTAGTTATCATTGCCGGTGTGATTATGGCGTTTATTGTGGCGCTGACCTTCCTGCAGCCTGTATTTACAAGGATTTTTAATAAGCTCACCCCTCTGGAGGAGGGAAGCCTTCGTTCCCGGCTGACAGAACTACTGGAAAAGAACGGCTGTACTGTCCGGCAGATCAGCGTAACCGACGGCTCCAAGCGGTCTACCAAGGCAAATGCCTATTTTGGCGGCTTTGGCAAAATGAAGACTATCGTGCTGTATGATACCTTGATGGAGCAGATGACCGAGGACGAAATTGTGGCGGTGTTTGCTCACGAAATGGGGCATAACAAGCATAAAGATACCTTGAAGCTGATGGGCTTGAATGTGGTAAATGTGCTTTTGATTGCGGCTTCTTTGTGGGCGGTGGCGTCGATCCCGGAAATTTATCGGGATTTTGGCTTTGATGGCGTAAACTACGGCTTCGCCTTTGTGTTGGCAGGAACGGTTATACTCAGCTTCCTGTCGCCCTTTGTGGGGCTGTTTACCAGCGGTATGACCCGCCGGGCAGAGTATGGGGCAGATAAGTTTGCGGTAGATGCAGGCTATGGTCCGGAGCTGATTTCAGCGCTGAAAAAGCTGGCAAAAAACACCCTTTCCTGCCTGTCTCCCCATCCTGTCGTGGTGGCGCTGACCTATTCCCATCCCATCGTCAGCCAGCGGGTAGAGGCGATGGAAAAGCATATGAAAAAATAAAAAGCATAGCCGCCTGCGTTGCAGGCGGCTGTTTTATCAGTTGTTCTTGATGCTATTTAGTGTCTCGGTGATTAGGTTGATATATTTCATAACGGAGGTACGCAACTTCTCTATCGAAATATAGTCCTTCAGCACAATTCTATCGGCAGGCGCACAGCGGAGCGCAGTTAACAATTCGGCCTGTCTATCTGCAAAATCTGTCGCAAGTTCTGTTTCGCCAATTAGATTTAGCATGGTGATTCCGTCAAGGAAAAGTGGTCTAAACAATGTGTTTAATTTAGACCGCAAAGTGCCCACAGTTTCCTCGGTCTGGCTCAGTTCCTCAATCTCTGCAAAATTAGTTTGCAGAATAGGGATGGATGCCTCAATTCTTGGAGCAAAGTCAATCGGGGTCGGCTCAATTCTCTGTAAGGTTGCAACAGCGACTTCAGCGTCAACCCGTTTTCTTAATTCTTCAGCAGTCAAGCGAATTTCGCTGGGGGATTCTTCTGTTTCCCACTTGTTGTTGAGAAATACGAGCTCGTTAGATTCTGAGGCAGCATAAATTACTGCGTGCTTCCCCGCCGTTTCCATATTGATGCCAAGCATGGCAGCTTTCTGCCCCCTTAGATAATCGACGAGCTTATCAGAGGGAACGATTCTTTCATCCAAACGATATCCCAGAGGATTTAAGTACAAATCAAACCATTCTGCCGTTTGAAGCATTGGGCCAGACAGATATACTCCATCACGATATGAGAACAAGTAAGGAAGTTTCATTTCTAAAGCAATCGTGCGGTCACAGGTATCTACGCCGTGCTGTTCAAGCATATTTGCAATACCCGCATAGGAGCAAGACGAATTAAAGGTCATATACTTCATCTAAGACACCTCACAAATTGAATATCAGTTAGATTATACAAAGGCAACATAAGAAAATCAAGACATTCTGCCCTCATATTCCTCTGCTCTCCAGTTGCAAAAGTGTTCGACTACAATATTGGAAAGCTCCGAAAAGGTCAATTTTTCGGCTTCTACTTTAGATGCGTAACTCTTGCCGACGGGTAAAGCCTTCCCCTGGGGGAAGGTGGCTGAACGCAAGTGAAGCCGGATGAGGGCGAGAATAGACTTTTGTAAGGAAGATTGTTCCGTAATTGGTGCAAGGCTTCCCCTATGGGAAGCCTTTGGCGGGCGATTCGTGAATCGCCCCTACGAGTTGCAATAACACGCAATGTGTGCTATAATACCACCAACGAAAGCGAGGGCGTTTTATGGTCAAGATACTATTCGTATGCCACGGCAAGATTTAAGCCTGGCACGGCATACCAAGCTATACAATGCTATACCACCCTTTGCAACGGGTTGACCCCATTTGTACTACTCGCTTACTACTTTACAAAATAACCACATTTTGCCCCTAACATGACACGAAATAGCACAGCCGCCTCCGTGATGGAGGCGGCTGTGCTTCGTTATGTTACTACTTGTCTTTTTTCATCCAGTTCTTCTGCATATAGCTAACAAGGTCATACCGTTTGTCCTCTTCTCGACGGGCAAGAATGGGTGCCAGAATGGCAGTATTTTGCGGAGTGATCTTAACATTGTCAAAGCTGGCACGGACTTCTTCGGGGGTGGGGGGAAGTGTTTTGTCCCGATAAATGGTTACCTCTAACGCCCAGTCATCCCTTGTCCATTTGGTGCAGAGATATTCCCGCATTCGCTCGTCTATATAGTCCAGGCGAGGTTCTGCGCCAAGTTCGGCCCGTTTCAAGGTAGTGGCGTGGTCTGCCATCAGTTCCCAGGTTAAGGTTGCCATAGCATCCCTCAGCTTGTCCAATGCCTCTCGCTTATCTAAGCCGACCAAATCCAGCGGTTCACCCGCACGATACCAAATATCCTTTTGCTTATACTCTTGATGCATAGCAATCGGAACGACTTTGCATCCTGTCCGCTGTGCCAAAATCCAAGGGCTTGCAAACAGCGGTTGCACAAGCAAGTTTTCCGTATTGTTCCATGCACCCTCGGCATAAACAATTACGCTGGTATTATTCTCGAGAACTCGCACCATTTTCTCCACAGCATCTTTACGATTCTGCGGATCGACTTTGTTCACAAACACCATGCCGCACAGCCATGCTGCATACAATAGCGGATTGTGCTCCACTTGATCTGGCGTGCCGATTAGGGTATAGGCACAGCGATCAACAACGGCATAGTTGGTAATGATGTCATCCACAAAGGAGTGGGTGGACACAAATATGTACGGCACGCCCTTTTCTAATTTGGGATATGATTCTACATGAATCCTCCGCCCTGATGCCAAACGCAATATTGGCCGCAGAGCAGGCTTTATAAACCGCCGAAACTTAAAGCCAAAAGATGTGGCAAATGTTTTCGGGGTAGATGTTAGCACCCGTGTTAGTAAAATATTTCTCCACATAAAGGCTACTCCGTCAGCTTCTTTTCTGTAGGCATAGTTATTTCTCCTTATTGTTGGCTAATGTTGATCTTAATAACTTTTTGGTGGGTTTTTTCTTTAGGACAGCATACCAAGTTTTGTTATATTCAGGCTTGATTCTCTTATCAATCGAGATTATCACAGTAAAAATGACTGTGCCAAGCAAACTTAATGTAGATATACCGAGGATTAAACAAGTTGGAATGCTTAAGCTAGAAAAGTTTATATCGGAAATTAGTTTTGCGAAAATTATTGCGGACAACACGATGTTTCCCAAGTTTTTAGCTAATCCTGCAATTTTAAAAACAAACCATATAAAAGCGTTTTTCTTTAATGATTTTCCACTTCTTTTAAATAGTTTCTTCTTGAATCTCGATACATTATTTTCCCAAGAAATTCCCCTACAAGAGGGCTGGTACTTTTCCTTATATGCTAAATAAGAGGATAAATAATAAACAACATTCCTATAATGAATAATCCTTGCCAGTAGTACCGCTGAAACGAGTAGGACTGTCATTAGCAGAAAAGCATTGTTTTGTTCCCAAATTGCAGAAATGCCGAGAATAGTAATAATTAAATCGCTTAATGTATCTTGTTTTCTTATGCTATCCGTAAGTTCGTCACGGATGAACA
>JAZRKY010000082.1:0-5471 GCA_045646585.1 Faecousia sp.
CAAAGTAAATTTAGGCAGATCTAACCGGATGGAATTAGCACTGGGGCCTTTACCGACGATAATGTCAATGGCGAAGTCTTCCATAGCAGGGTAGAGAATTTCTTCAACAACCCGATTCAGACGGTGGATTTCGTCGATAAACAGAATGTCGCCGGGGTTTAAGTTGGTCAGCAATGCGGCCAGATCACCGGGTTTTTCAATGGCAGGACCGGAGGTGATGCGGATGTTAACGCCCATTTCGTTGGCGATAACACCGGCAAGGGTGGTTTTGCCCAAACCGGGAGGGCCGTAAAGCAGGGTATGATCCAGCGGCTCGTTCCGCCGCCGCGCCGCCTCAATATAAACGGATAAGTTGCCCTTTGCCTTTTCCTGGCCGGAATAATCGCTCAAAAGCTTCGGCCGCAGACCGATTTCGCCTGCATCCAACGGCGCATAACTGGGACTCACCAAAGGAGCAGACAGTTCTTCAGAAAATTCTAAACTCATAATAATCCTCCGATGGAGTATTGTAGGGGACGGGTATCCCGTCCCGTTATTTTATTCAATGGGTACGATTACCATTTTGCAGTTCGCGCAATAATAGGCATTGGCGCGATAGCCTGTCCAAAAGGATTCTTCACTCAGCACAACAGCGCCGTCTGCCACCCCGGTTTTCCAAATGGAGGGTTTTGCGCCCTCGGGAATCCATTGAACGGGCTGATCGGAATTTTTGAGATACCCTTTTCGCATTTCCCTTTCACAGGCTGGACATTTCACACGCGTTCCTCCTTATAAAAGCAATCCTCTTTCCACAAAGCCGGATTACTGTCAATATATTCCCAAATCTTCAGATAATCCTTCTCTCCGCGAATGACGTGATCGTGAAATAATTTTTGCCAAATGGATTGACCAATTTGTTTTGTTATGACACCCTTCAACTGCTGCACCACCGTGGAGATTGTAGGGGCGACCATTGGTCGTCCGTTTGCATCGGTGTTAATTTGTAATAGCAAATGAATATGGTTGGGCATTATTACATAGTGATCAACAGAAATAGCGGGGTAATGCAAAGGAATATCACAGATAGCCTGTGCTACTATTTTCCATATGTTGATAGCTGCGCATTGTTCGGACGAGCAATGCTCGCCCCTACCATATCCCATAAAATACATTTTCGGTTCTTCGTACAAATGGTAATGAAATACGCGCCGGGGGTGCTGTAGTCGAAATCGGGGAGGCGGTTGGGTTTTCGGTTGGGAAAAACCATATTTAACCCTTTGTCATCATTGCCCGGAGGGCGAAACGGACAAGGTTTTCGGTGGTGTCGCCCGGGTCAGCGCCCTTGAGGGCAAGGGCAACCTCTGCGGGAGAATAGCCCAATTCCTGTAATGCCGACGATGCCAGCGACAGATTTCCCTGGGAAACAGGGGCAGAAACCGCTATGCCGGAGAAATCGGGGGTATCAAAGCCGCCGCCGATTTTATCCTTCAGCTCCAAAATAATCCGCTGGGCAATCTTTTTGCCAATGCCCTGGGCGGCGGTGAGGAGCTTTTCGCCCCCGGTCATACCCGCCAGGGTGAAATTCTGGGGACCTGCAGAGAGAATCGCCATAGCCGCCTTAGGACCAACGCCGTTGACCGTTGTGAGCAGCTCATAGCACCGCTGCTCCTCCCGGGAAATAAAGCCGAATAAATCAAAGGCATCCTCCCGGATAGACTCGGTAATAAACAGCTTTGCCGGCTGATTTAGCTTTAATTGCGCCGCAGTATAAGCGGTAACACGGCAACCGTAGCCAACGCCGCCGCAGTCAACGACTGCCAGCCCCGGCTCCAATACGGTTACCGTCCCCGAAACATAGTATAACATTTCATAAACCTCCAGTGTGAGAAAATTGACAATTGACAATGGACAGTTGACAATTATTCCTTTGCTGTCTTGATGATAGCGATAAGAAGACGCTCTAACTCCTGACAGTCAGCAAAAATAGATTGGAATTCCTTTTCTGATAAAAAATTAGTGGCATATAACAGACGAAGCTAGTAATTTGTTTCATATGCTTCTTTCAAAGCAATATTAAGCTTATTAATAAAGTCAGGACGACTTTGTGCTTGCTGAGATTCCGAAACATTAGCGCCTATGCTTGTACCACACCGCATCAATTGCTTAGTTAAGATATATTCCTTGTGCTCTGATTGAATATATCGGCAAAGATTCACGGTTTGTATGGCAAAAAGAAAACTCTTCTCTTGAATAGCTTTATCCATAAAATCTTCCTTAATTGTCAATTATCCATTGTCAATTGTCAATTTCTGCTGACCTTGGTCAGCAGACTGGTGCTTGACCTTGCGTGGCAAAGGGCGATGGCGATGGCGTCCGCCGCATCGTCGGGCTTTGGCATAGCATCTAACTGCAAAAGCCGCCGGGTCATATCCATCACCTGATGCTTGGTGGCATTTCCGTAGCCTACAACCGCTTGCTTTACCTGCGAGGGCTTATAGGAATACACAGGAATCCCCGCCTGACGAATGGCAAGTAAGATTACGCCCCGACTTTGGGCAACCCCAATGCCGGTGGTAACATTCTGCCCGAAAAACAGCTCCTCAATGGCAACCGCCTCCGGCTGCGCCATTTTAAGCAGCTCCTGCATATCGTTATAAATCATTTCCAAGCGGGCGGAAAAATCTGTATGGGCAGGGGTGGTGATAGCGCCGCAGCGCAGCAGCACCTGCTTTCCTCGGTCGGCATCAATAAGCCCGAAGCCGGTAATGCCATACCCGGGGTCAATCCCCAATATCCGCATTTGCCCACCCCCTGATAAGTACTCTTTATTCATTATAGCACATATGTTTCCTTTTTCCTATCACTTTTTTTTGCAAACCGGGGATTATTTTGGATTTGTGGGAAATAATACCACCAAAGGCGGTGTGCATATGGAATTTTATTGCAAGACCCGGATCGTTGCCGGTGCGGGCGCGCTGAAAGAATTAAAAAACCTGAATATCCGGCGGCTACTTTTGGTTTGCGACCCTTTTTTCGCCCAAAACGGCTGGGCGCAAAAGATAAAGGAGCTATCCGGGGCAGAGCATTTTGCAGTTTTTGACCAAATTGTCCCCGACCCGACCGCAGAATTGGCGGCAAAGGGAACGGGCATAATGACGGCATTTCAGCCGGATACGGTGATTGCCTTAGGGGGCGGCAGCGCTATGGACTGCGCCAAGGCGATGGTATTTTTCGCCGATTGTCCGGCGCAGCTTATCGCTGTGCCGACCACCTCCGGCTCCGGCTCAGAGGTAACGGACTTTGCCATTCTCACCCACAATGGGGTAAAACACCCCCTCATTGACGAAAAAATCTGCCCTGCGATTGCCATTTTGGACAGCGATTTGCTCACAACCCTCCCCAAAAGCCTGATTGCAGACTGCGGTTTCGATGTTCTAAGCCACGCAATAGAGGCCTATGTGGCAACAGGCAGTACACCTTTTACGGACGCGTTGGCAGAAGCGGCCTTTGCCTCGGTTTTGGGGAAACTACCCAAATCTTTTTCGGGAGATACCACCCAACGGCTGGATATTCACTGCGCCGCAACGATGGCAGGTATTTCCTTTACAAGGGCAGGGCTTGGGCTTTGCCACGCCCTTTCTCACGCCTTGGGGGGCGAATTTCATATCCCTCACGGACGGCTGAATGCCATTTTACTGCCCTCTGTGATAGAACACAACCGGGCAGCCCGGGGGAAATATGCGGGTCTGGCCCGCCGGGCAGCCTTGTCCGGCGTTTCTGAGACGGTGGCGGTGCGGAATCTTAAAAATGCCTTAATCCACCTGCGGCAGGAGCTGCAAATGCCGGAAAATTTGACTTCTGCCGGTGTTTCTCCCGGCACGGTTTGGGAAAAGCGGGAAAAGCTTATAAAGGTAGTGCTGTCTGACCCTTGCTGCAGCACAAACCCCCAACCGGTTACGGCAGAAACGGTGGGAAAAATCCTGCAGGAGGTTACCGGTCGTGGGGGATAAGCTTTTGTCTGTGGGCTTGGATGTAGGCACGACTACTACCCAAATGCTTGTATCTCTTTTAACGGTAGAAAATAAAGCCTCCGGCTTTTGCGTGCCGGAAATGGAAATTGCAAGCCGGGAAATTCTATACAAAAGCCCTGTCCATTTCACCCCTCTTTCGGGGGATAAATTGGTGGATAAGGATGGTATCCGCGCCCTTGTGGAGCAGGAATATAAAAATGCCGGCATCACCCGGGAGCAGGTGGATACCGGGGCGGTGATTATCACCGGCGAAACCTCCCGCAAAGAAAATGCAAGAACGGTTTTAGACGCCCTGTCTACCTTTGCCGGGGAATTTGTGGTCGCCACCGCCGGGCCGGATTTGGAGAGCATTTTGGCAGCTCGGGGCGCGGGTGCGGTTGCGTATTCGGAGAAAACCGGCAAAACGGTGCTGCATATGGACATCGGCGGCGGTACAAGCAACCTTTGCCTCATCCGGGAGGGAAAAATCGTTGCCACCGGGTGCTTAAATATCGGCGGCAGACTCCTGAAGCGGGATAAAACAGGAAAAATCACCTATCGCTCGCCGGTGCTTTTCTTTGCGGGAGAATTATCCACAGAGGAAGAAATTTGCCATTTGGCAAGGCAAATGGCAGAAGT
This sequence comes from Faecousia sp., assembly GCA_045646585.1. GTDB lineage: Bacteria > Bacillota > Clostridia > Oscillospirales > Oscillospiraceae > Faecousia. Next base: position 4,629 of record JAZRKY010000082.1, read on the forward strand.
CTTAGAAATGGCGGCAGGCTTGCGACCCCCGGGGGAGCTGCTTTCTTGCTTTGCCACCGAGGAGGTAACAACGCCTTGGCTGATTCCCAAGGAAAAGGCAGTCATTTCCTTTTCCGGCGGTGTGGCGGACTGTATTGAAACAGACCATCCGCCCCTTGCCTTTGGAGATATCGGTCCGGCGCTGGGAAAAGCCATCCGGGAAAGCGCTTTGTGCCGGGGTGAATATATTTTAGGCAAGGAAACCATCCGGGCAACGGTCATCGGCGCAGGGTGCTATAGCACGATGCTCTCGGGCAGTACGGTATTTTACCGAAATGTGCAATTTCCCCTTAAAAATCTGCCGGTGGCAGAATTTGTCCCAAACCAAATCTACGGAAAAGAGGAAACGGTGGTTTTATCCATTCCCGGAGAAGAAAAATTTTCCTATGGCCGGGTGCGGGAAATAGCAAAAGCCATAGCAGAGCAGGTCGTTGGCGCTGTATATGTGGCGTTACAGGCCGATGCGGCAAAGGCGTTGGGGCAGTGCCTTTCCTTATATCTTCCTCCCGACAGACCCATCTGCTGTATCGACAGGGTGAAGCTGACACAGGATAGCTTTTTAGACATCGGCGCGCCGGTAGGACCTGCGCTGCCGGTGGTCGTTAAAACCTTAATATTATCAGCCTAAGAGGTGCAAAATGAAGCTAAAAACCACATTGTTGGGAAAAACCTATATTTTCCGTGATATCAAAGATGTTTTGGCAAAGGCCAATGAAGAAAAATCCGGTGACCGGCTGGCAGGTCTGGCGGCGCAAAGCGCCCAGGAAGTCGGAGGCCAAGCGGTCTTAGGAAGACAATACAGCT
>JAZRKY010000083.1:0-8582 GCA_045646585.1 Faecousia sp.
ACCGGCAATCATTGCAATTTTGATTCGCTGCGCGGAGCACCACTCCCAAAGGGAGAGGCAAGGAGTGCGGGAGAAATTATCAACTGTCAACATAAAAATACGGCCTGCTGAATGTTCAGCAGGCCGTAAAACTATTTTTATCGTTTGCCCCGGCGGTAGCCGTCCCGGTCATAGCGGATTAGCAGGAAAATGTTAAGGGCAAGCACTCCAAGGGCGGTGAGAATTACCTCAATAAACAGGCAAATGGCGGCGGTGGTAAGGAGCGTTACCGTATCCTTGCCGATAAGTACAAGATTTACAATAAGCATCGCCAGCGTCAGCAGACCGCCTAAGCCCATATAAAGATAGCCCGCCAGCTTTTGGGTGAAGCGCCAGGCTTCCACACTGCCCATACCGAAATAGGTGCGGTAGCCAAAAATGTGGTTGGCTTCCTTAATGGGCTTAAAATAGTAGGCAAGACCCAGCCCTAAAAGCGCCAAGGGCGCGGCAAGTATCAAAAGCCGGGCGAAAACCTCCATAATGCCCACAACCAAGGAAATGTCCGGCAGCAGGGCAGCAGGATCAAATTCCTTTAATAAATTCATAATGGCATCCATAGGGACTCCTTATTTCTCTTCCAAAAATTGATTGATTTCGTGAATAAAGCTCTGTACATCCTGAAAACGGCGGTAAACTGAGGCAAAACGAATGTAGGCAACCTCGTCCAGAGGCTTAATGCGGGCCATTACCAGCTCACCGATATGGTCGGTACTGACTTCCCGGTTCAAGGTGTTTTGCAGGGTTTGCTCAATCTCCGTGGTGATGCGGTCCAGGTCCGCAATATCAACTTTCCGCTTGTCGAAGGCGTGCATCATAGAATTTAAGACCTTGTTGCGGTCAAAATTCTGCCGGGAGCCATCCCGCTTGACAACGATAATGGGCTGGCTTTCCAAGGATTCGTAGGTAGTAAAGCGCTTCTGACAGGACAGACATTCCCGACGGCGGCGGATACTAAAGCCGTCTTCTGCGTGGCGGGAGTCGATTACTTTGCTGTCTTCATATCCGCAAAAGGGACATTTCATAGGCAAAATTCCTTCCATACTTGTTATTATTTGGATTATAACAGAAGAAAAACCCGGTGTCCAGTATTTTTTGGCATAAGGAGATTTTGGGTTGCCATTTTGGTAAAAATAGGGTAAACTATATGCGGGAGGCGATAAAATGACCCGAAAAGGAAAGCTGTATATTGCCTGGGGTGTTATGTATGTTATTTGCACCGTATTGGGCTTTATAAACACCGAAAACGGCCTTTTACAGGCGATATTTGCCCTTATTTCTATGGGCTTTTTCCTGCCCGGCGGGGTGCTTTTGTACGAAGCGGTGGGGGAGAGGGATAAAAAAACCGTTCACACCGTTCGCTATTTGAGTATTGCCTCTTTGACCCTTACGGTGCTGACCCTCATTGGCAATGTGCTGACGCTGCCTGCCAGCGAAGCCGTCGGCGACCGAATGTACGGACTTTTGATTGTGGTATCCACCCCGATGATCAGCAGCCAGGCCTGGGCAATCAGCCTGTTTTTATGGGCGTGCCTGCTATTTGGCAGCTTTGTAAAGAAGAAAAAATAAGAAAAGACCGCCGAGAGGGCGGTCTGAATTGTATACAAGTATACAATTTTTGACCTCTCTGTGGAAAACTGCGAAAACCCGCGTAAATACTGGACTTTTTAGGTGTCGGGCGAAAATGAAAATGGGAAAAAAGTGGGAAGATTTTTCCGTTTTGGTGTGGTATGATGGTAGCGTGAAATAAAGGGGAACACCCCGATAAGCAAAGGAGCTATCATTATGAAACGAAAGCAATTCACATTTTACTGTTCTTTCCACGAAACCATTAGAAATTTCAAATCAAAATCTGAAAAATTACAGGCTTATGAAATGCTTTGTGATTATGCTTTATACGGAAAAGCGCCGGAGATGGAGGAGCTGAAACCCTCTGTTTTGGCGCTTTTTTCTATGGCGCAGCCGGTTTTGGACACAGCACGCCGCCGGTCGAAGAACTTACAAAAAACCGGCAAAGTGTAGCTAAGTAGATATAGAAAGAGAAAGAAATAAAGAAATAAATGTAGATATAATCATAGCCATAGCAATAATCGTAGTGTAAATACGGCGGAAAACCTGTGGAAAAGTCGGCGGGTTTTCCACAGCGAGGGCTGCGGATATATACGATAGAAGCTGTAGGGCGGGAGCAAGCCCTGCCCTGCGATAACCTATGAGGGCACGAAAAAATGTAGGGGCGGCCATTGGCCGTCCGCAAAGGTTGCAAGTTGTGCGATATTGCAGGTGCGGTACGGACGAGCGATGCTCGCCCCTACGCTGTGATGCGAGGGTGCGGTATAGCGGGTCGTCGAGGGCGCCGACCCCTACGATGTGATTGTGAGGTTGTACCGGGAGATTGCCACGGCTCTGCGAGCCTCGCAATGACATCCTTAGTTAAGGACTGTCAGTTAGGTTGCCACGCCAGTTTGCGGACTGACTCGCAATGACACCTTAAATTGTCAACTGTCCACTGTCCATTGTCAATTTCTATTAGATTTCCCTTGCTATTTTCCTTTCTCGCAGGTATAATAGATGATGAAAGAGTATGAGGAGAAATAGCACTTATGAAAGAGAAAAAACATATTTTGCTGATGACCACCGGCGGTACCATCGCCTCCCGCCAGGGCGCAGAGGGCTTAGAGCCCGGCGGTCCAAAGGAATTGGAGCAGGAAATTCAAAATCTTTCTGCTTATTATGATGTGCGCCTAAGGGATATTTTCTGCCTGGACTCTTCCAATATCCGTCCTGACGAATGGCAGGCCATTGCCGCCGCTGTTTTTGAAGAACGGGAAAAATGCGATGGCATCGTCATCGCTCACGGTACGGATACGATGGCATATACTGCGTCGGCAGTAACTTTTATGCTGCCGGGAATCGACATTCCTGTGGTATTTACCGGCTCCCAGCTGCCAATGGGGCATATGCTTTCCGACGCGCCGGACAACCTGCGGACAGCCTTTGCGATGGCGTCCTCCGGCATTCCGGGCGTATTTGTGGCCTTTGACAGAAAGGTTATGTTAGGCTGTCGCTCTGTGAAGGTGCGGGCTTCCGGCTTTTCTGCCTTTGAGAGCATTAACACCGGCTATGTTGCCCGGGTAACCGACCGGGGATTAACCGTAGAGAAAGAAAATTTGCCTGTACTTTCCGGCTCTGCCGCCTTAAAGACGGAAATCAGCCGAAATGTATTTTTGCTGAAGCTGACCCCCGGGCTTTCTCCCGAGATTTTTGATGCGCTGGCAGGAATGGGCTATAAGGGCGTTGTGATTGAAGCCTTTGGTCTTGGCGGTATCAATGTGTTAAACCGGGGCCTGCAGGGCATTCGCCGGGCGGTGGAAATGGGCATCAGCGTGGTGGTTACCACCCAGTGCCTGTATGACAGCGCCAATTTGCGGGTCTATCAGGTGGGCAATCGCCTGCTGGATATGGGCGTGATTCAGGGCTGGGATATGACCAGCGAAGCGGCTATGACGAAGCTGATGTGGGCGCTGGGGCAGGGGATGACCCCTGAGGAGATTAAGAAACTCTTTGAGACCAGCTTAGCCGGAGAGATTACCCTTTAAGAATGCATAATGCATAATGCTTAATGCAGAATTTGGGTGTCGGCAAACCCGACGGTTGGCTCTTGGCTCTCCCTATGGGAGAGCTGGCAAAAATCTTTGATTTTTGCCTGAGAGGGTTGCCCTCTCCGCCCCCCTGCAGAGGCAAGGGTGCGGTGATGACCAGCAGGTTATGCCGGGAGATTGCCACGGCTCTGCGAGCCTCGCAATGACAATGGGGGTTCGGGTTGTCGTGGGCGCCGTCTCCTACGAGGATACGAAAAATGTAGGGGCGGTCATTGACCGTCCGTAAAGGTTGCGTGTTGTGCGATATTTCAGGTGCGGTACGGACGAGCGATGCTCGCCCCTACAGATTATTGTATTGAACAAACCGACACCGCAAATTGTCAATTGTCCATTGTCAATTCTCAATGGATTAACTACCCTTTTTGAAGGAGGAAAATATATGGACCCTATTTATGTTACCGGTCATAGAAACCCGGATACAGACTCTATTGTGGCGGCTATGGCCTATGCGGCGCTGCGAAATGCCGTAGGCGACCGGGAATATGAGGCCGCCTGCTTGGGTCGTGTTTCTGATGAGACCCAAATGGTGCTGGACCGTTTCGGTTTTCAGCCCCCTAAGCGGATTACCGATATGTACACCCAGGTGCGGGACTTGGATTTCGACACCCCGCCCTTTTTATCCCCGGCAGTAACGGTGGATCGGGGCTGGTATTTGTTGCAGGAGTACAGAAGTATGCACTCCATTCCTGTTGTTAACGAGGATGGTACGCTGTTTGGTCTGCTGTCCCGGGACGATGTGGCAAATTACCATATGTCTGTGGTTGACGGTGGGAATTTGGAGGAAGTTCCGCTGTTTAACCTGCTTTCCGTTTTGGACGGAAAAATCCTCAACGAAGCCGGCGAGCTGACCGACTCCGTTGCCGGCGAAGTGATTATCGCCTTGCCCCAAAGCCGGGAAAGTCTCCTTAATTTCCGGGAAAACAGCATTGTGCTTTGCGGCGACCAGCCGGAGATGATAAAAAAAGCCCTGGAAGCCAATGTCAGCTGCGTCATTGTCTGCCAGGCAGAGCTGCAGCCGGAGCTGCGGGAAATGGAGACAAGAACCTGCCTCATTTCCACGCCCCACGATGCCTATCGGGCGGCAAGGCTGCTGTTTTTATCCACGCCGGTGGGTCGCATCTGCCGTATCACCGAGCCGATTAGCTTTCACTTGGAAAATCGGGTGGACGAGGTACGGGAGCAGGTGCTCAAGTACCGCTATCCCTGCTACCCCATTTTAGATGAAAATGAAAAGGTTGTGGGCGTTTTGACCCGTTACCATCTGCTCCGTCCCCGGAGAAAGCGGGTGGTGCTGGTGGATCATAACGAGGCATCTCAATCCGTTCCCGGCTTGGAGGAAGCGGAGATTCTGGAGATTATCGACCACCACCGCCTGGCGGATATTCAGACCAATAATCCCATTTATGTCCGCAACGAGCCGGTTGGCTCTACCAATACCATTATCGCCTCTATGTTCCAGGATAAGGGCATTTTGCCGTCGGAGAAAATGGCAGGTATGATGGCCGCCGCCATCCTTTCAGACACGGTTATGTTCAAATCTCCCACCTGCACCCCCCAGGATGTGCGGGCGGCAGAGCGTATGGCGCGGATTGCCAACATTTCTTTGGAGGAATTGGGGCGGGATATCTTTACATCTGCTTTGGAAAACCGTACAGCCGAAGAGCTGCTCTATGCCGACTATAAGGAATTCCATATTGCAGGCCACGATTTTGCAGTGGCGCAGATTACCTGCGTAGACAGCCCCAAAATGCTGGAGCGCAAGGACGAGTTCCTGGCGCTTATGAAAAACTTGCAGAAAACAAGGGGCTTTTCTGTGGTGATTCTGATGCTTACCGATGTACTGAAGGAAGGCACGCAGATTATTTACGCCGGCGACGAGGAGACCATCCGGCAGGCTTTTGGCGTAACGCCTAAGGAAAGTACGGTATTTCTGCCCCATGTGATGAGCCGGAAAAAGCAAATTGTACCGATGCTGTCGGCACTTTGGGGTTAACAAATGTAGGGTGCCATTGGCCGTCTGCAAAGGCTGCAAGTTTATGCAATATTGAGGGCGCGGTACGGACGAGCGATGCTCGCCCCTACGGATTCTAACGAGAGTACGCGCCGATTTGCAATGACGCTAATTTAAGGAATAGGAGTAAAATATGGGTTTTGAGACCTTGCTGGGGAACAGCAGATTGAAAGAAAACCTGACCGGCGCCCTCCGGCAAGGCAGAATATCCCATTTTTATCTGATTTCCGGGCCGATGGGGTCGGGAAAAAAGACCCTTGCCCGTCTTTTGGCGGCGGCGATGCAGTGCCAAGGGGAGGAAAAGCCTTGCCTATCCTGTAAGGATTGCCGAAAGGCCCTCCAAAACACCCATCCCGATGTGATTTGGGCGGAGGATACGGAGCATAAGACCGTGCCTGTGCGCATTGTCAGGGAGATGCGGGAGAGTATGTTCGTCCGCCCCAATGAGGGTCAGCGGAAAATCTACATTTTCCCCCAGGAATTAGGCGTAGAGGGACAAAATGCCCTACTGAAGGTTTTGGAAGAGCCACCGTCGTACGGCGCGTTTTTGCTTTTGACCGATAACCCGGAAAAGCTGCTGCCTACCATTCGCTCCCGATGTACGGAGCTGAGCTTGCAGGCGCTGACGGAGGAACAGCTCCGTTCCGTACTCCAAAAGGAATTTCCCGAAACGGAAGCAGATGCGCGGGAAGGGGCAATTCACCGCAGCGGGGGTTATTTGGGACAGGCGAAGAAAATTCTTGCGGATGCAGAGGAAATTTCCCCCCAAACAGTGGAATTTGCCCGCGCCTATGCCGCCAGAGACCATTATGGGGTGGTATCCCTTCTGACTTCTATGGAAAAATGGAAGCGGGATAAATTTATGGAGGAACTCACGGCCTGGTCAGCCCTTTTGCGCGGCGCGCTGGTGTGCCGCAGCGGACAGGGGGGCGTAACCCAGGCAGAAAGGGCGTTAGGGGCTGCCCGGAGTGCCCGGGAGCTGATGGATGCCTACAAGGAGATACAAAAAGCAATGCAGTACGCCCAAGGAAATGTATCGGTTGCCGCCCTGTGCGGAAAACTCGTATGGCTACTGCGTTGAGAAAATATAAGGAGTAAACTATGGAAGAAATAAAGACAGTCCAAGAGGAAAATACTGCCGTAGAGGTTGTGGATGTGCAGTTCCGCACCGGGCAGAAAGTATATTATTTTGACCCGGCAGGCAAGCAATATAAAGCCGGCGACCACCTGATTATCGATACTGCCCGGGGCTTGGAGTACGGCATTTGCGCCGGAGCAAACCATTTTATCCATAAAATGGAGGTGGTTTCGCCCCTGCGGGAGGTTGTTCGCCTTGCCAACGCCCAGGATGAGAAAATTGTGGCGGAAAATCGGGAAAAAGAGGACAAAGCCTTTAAGGTTTGCCAGCGGAAAATCGAGGAAATGAAATTGGATATGCAGCTTGTTTCTGCGGAATGCGCCTTTGACGGCAGCAAGATTTTGTTCTTCTTTACCGCTGACGAGCGCGTGGATTTCCGCGAGCTGGTGAAAAGCCTTGCCTCCCAGTTCCACACCCGCATCGAGCTGCGGCAGATCGGCGTGCGGGATAAGGCGCGGATGGTGGGCGGCTTGGGTATCTGCGGCAGACCGTTCTGCTGCGGAAGCTTTTTGGATGATTTCCAGCCTGTATCCATTAAGATGGCAAAAACCCAGAATCTGAGCCTGAATCCTACCAAAATTTCCGGCACCTGCGGCAGACTGATGTGCTGCCTCAAATACGAGCAGGACGCCTACGAGGATTTGCTGAAAAATGCGCCCAAGAACGAGTCCTTTGTGGACACCCCCGACGGTCGCGGTACGGTGATTGAGGTGGATTTGCTCCGCCAGCGGGTAAAGGTGCGGTTGGAGGAGCAGACAGAAACGGCTGTCTGGCATAAAAATGCCGATATTGCCGTTCTCAGAAGCGGAAAGGCCAAGAAAACCGATGCGCCGATACCGGCTGACCTTGCGCCCATTTCCGGAAATGGCAAGAAAAAAACCAAGGAGGAACGGGAGGAAGAAAATACAAGGTATTTGGATTCCATCCGTCTGCGCTACAGCGAAGAGACCATAGCCGATGAAACCTCCGTTGAGGAAGAAACCCCTGCGCAGGAAGAGAAAAAAGAGGGTCGCAAGAATCGCCGCAACCGCCGCCATAAGGCGGTAAAGGAAGTAGCAGCTGCCCAAGAAGCATCTGCGCAGCCCCAAGCGCCGGCAGCAGAGGAAGCGCCCGAAAAGAAGAAAAACAGTAACCATCACCGCCGCTACCACCGGCATAAAAAGCCGGGCGGAAGCGAGAATAGTTGACAATTGACAGTTTAGAGGTCGGCGATGCCGACGGATTGAGGTCTTGGCTCCCCCTTTGGGGGAGCTGTCAAAAATCTACAGATTTTTGACTGAGAGGGCGACCCTCTCCGCCCCAGTTTACGAACTCGGGCACCTCTCCCAAAGGGAGAGGCAAGTTGGTGCGGTATGGCGGGGCGATGTGGGCATCGCCCCTACATTCCGTCTGCGCATCGTAGGGGCGAGCATCGCTCGTCCGTACCGCACCTGCAATATTGCACAGCTCTTAACCTTTGCGGGCGGCCAATGGCCGCCCCTACCGTTTTGTTGTAACACTTTTTCCTGTGCGGAATAACTTGGAATGAGCGGCAAATGCCGCAAATCATTTCTCGGAGGTAACGATTATGTGTAACAATATCGGTTTCTGTGGCGGTAACTGGTGCTGGATCATCCTGCTCATCCTGTTGTTGTGCAACTGCGGTGGCAATGGGGTCAATACCGCTAATAACGGCTGCGGCTGCGACCACAACTGCGGCTGCTGCTAAGCAATTAGAATACAAAAGAGGCCGGTGACA
>JAZRKY010000084.1:0-2226 GCA_045646585.1 Faecousia sp.
GGACATCCGATTGGATGTCCTTTATTTTGGTGGGCGAGGCGGGACTTGAACCCGCACGTCCGCAGTGAACACTAGAACCTGAATCTAGCGAGTCTACCAATTCCACCACTCGCCCATATGTTATTCTGCGCTTCAGCGCTAAAACATAATAGCACTTCTATATGGGTTTGTCAACAGATTTTTTCATTTTCCCAAAAAAATGTTTGTCTCGCCGCAAGAATACGTGCTTTCAGAGAGCTGACAAAATGCTTCTTGACAATTTATATTGAATATCGTATAATAAATTTGTAAATACATAATGGGAGTGGTACACGATGCAGTTTTCTATGGAAAATCCGTTCTGTCTTTTGCAGTATGTATTCAGGTGCCGCGCTCTTGGGTATAAAGGGCAATGGAAATAAGGGATATTTGGCGCATAGACAGAACGGTTTTACCGTTTGTCTATGCGCTTTTTTGTTAAATGTAATAATTTTTTACAAATGCTGTCTATTTTAGGCTATTTTGTGCGTTATATATAGTAGAGAGATAGCAAAGAAAAAATAATAGCGAATAAGAAATAGTTGTCACCTTTTGGGGTTGTAAACAAATATGCAGTGTAGAGGGGCAATAAAGCAGGCAAACCTCACCCTGATACAAAATGGTTAAAGGAGGTAATGTGTTATGAAGAAAAGAAAACGCACCCTGTTGCTTTGCGTAGTAGTCTTGCTTCTGCTTTGCATTTTGGTCAATAGCATTGTGGGTGTGCCGAAGGGCTTGCGGGATACCTTGGTCGAGTATTTGGAACAGTCTATTTGGGAGTACGACAAGAAAACATATTCTGAGGAAGAGAAAATTGATTTCATAAAGAACGGCGCGCAGCCACTGCATGTTGCCTTTGACCCGTCTGACTATTATTTCGTGTGCGGTTATTATAATGATCCTGAAGGCAAAGAAATCGGCTGGTACGGCAACGCAAAAGAATATATATGGGTCAAATATGGAAGCGCGGATAAAATTCGGGAGACTTATTTGGGTAAAGAATTGATCGCAGCATTTCAAATGAACAGAGCCTTGTTTGTAAAAGACCTTTCCAAAAATAAGAGCTACCTTCCCGGTATGGAGCATTTTCAAATATATACGCCTAAGTTTGAGGACGGAGTAAATGTAAATCCGCCCATTGATTTTTCCGAAACATTCATTTATCTGAACGGAGTAACTACGGAGGGTGATTACAGCTTTGAACGGTTCAAAGGGAGGGGGTATTGTTCAGTTAATCAGCATAGCTACGAAATGCTTACCATCCGGTGTATCTGCTTTGAGGATCAATATTATATCCCTATTCATACACATACAATTCACTCAGATGGTACATATTCTGATGATACTAATTATCTTGTTCGTACCTTTGGTAAGTATTATGATGCAATAGAGAATATAATGGAAACTGGGCGTTATAGTATCGAAAATGAAACATATCACTCTGTTCGACACTACGGATTGGTTTCTATGGACGATTTTGCAAATGAAATTCTTAAATAGGGAGACCTCCCGAAACGGCACATTGGTCTTTTATGACATTGACGATGTCCCGGTTACAAAATAAAACCTTTCTCCGGGCAGGATTTTTCCTGCCCGGTTTTCTTTCTTCCCTTTTTCTTCGCTCTATGTTATACTATACAAAAACATTTTACGGAGGAACTTATGGACTTTCTTCCTGTTACGAAACAAGAAATGCTGGACCGTGGCTGGGAATGCTGCGATTTTGTATATGTCATCGGCGATGCCTATGTGGATCACCCCTCCTTTGGCCACGCCATTATCAGCCGCGTGCTGGAAAACGCCGGCTATTCCGTTGGCATTATCTCCCAGCCGGACTGGAAAAATCCTCAATCCATCAATGTTTTCGGTAAGCCCCGTTTGGGCTTTTTGGTCTCCGGCGGCAATATGGACTCGATGGTCAACCACTATTCCGTCAGCAAGCACCGCCGCAAAACCGATGCCTTTACCCCCGGCGGCGTGATGGGCAAGCGCCCGGACTATGCCACCGTAGTTTACTGCAACCTCATTCGTAGACTCTATAAAGATGTACCCATTCTCATTGGCGGTATTGAGGCCAGCCTGCGGCGCTTTGCCCATTATGATTACTGGTCAGAGAGTCTGAAACGCTCCATTTTGCTGGACAGCCAGGCAGATATTTTAATGTACGGTATGGGCGAAAAGAGCATCGTCGAGCTTGCCGATGCCCTC